>DATHWE010000125.1:0-10405 GCA_035460905.1 Methylophilaceae bacterium
CCCCGCATCGCGGTAGCTGATCGAGGATTTGGCGGAATCGGAAGGGTTCAAGTTGAGTTCTCGCTTTCCAGAGGATACATTACAGGCTTCAAGAACCGTGATTTTACCCGAAATGGCCGCAAAACGAGACAACGGACTGCCTTATCAATGGTTGGCTGCGCTCGCACTCTTCTGCGTGCTGCTCTACCTGTTGCGCGATATCCTCGCGCCATTCCTGAGTGCGGCAATCCTGGCGTACATCTGCAGCCCGCTGGTCGACCGCATGATGCGCATTCATTTCGGCCGCCTGCAGCTGGGACGCGCGCCGGCCACGGTGCTGGTTCTACTGCTTTTGACAGGAATATTCGTCCTGTTGCTGCTGATTGTTGTGCCCTTGCTGCAAAAAGAAATCCTGCTGCTGACCCAACGACTTCCCGCCTATTTCGAAGCTCTGCGCAGCTGGCTGGAACCGTTGCTTCTCAAATATTTCGGCATTACGCTGGCTATCGACCTCGCCCAGATTCAGTCCATGCTGACCGAACACTGGAAAACAGCCGGCAATTTCGCGGGGCAAGCGCTACTCATTGTCGGCACGCACGGCGCAGCTTTTTTCGGCTTCCTGATGAGCCTGCTTCTGGTACCGCTGGTGCTGTTTTATTTGCTGCGAGACTGGCGCGAGCTAATCGCGCGCGTCGGCCAACTCGTGCCGCGCCGCTGGTACGATAAAGTCGCGCTGATCACGCATGAAATCGATCTGGTGCTGGCCGAGTTCCTGCGCGGGCAACTCTCCGTCATGCTGATGATGAGCGCGTTCTACGCTATCGCGCTGTGGATGACCGGCCTCGAATTGGCACTGCCTATCGGCATCATTGCCGGGCTGCTCGGCTTCGTGCCCTACCTCGGCATTACCATCGGCATCGTGCTTGCCGTTCTGGCGGCATTGCTGCAATTCTCAAGCGTCGCTCCGCTGGTACCAATCGCTGCCGTATTTACTATCGGACAATTGCTGGAGGGTATGGTACTGACCCCATGGCTGGTTGGCGACCGTATCGGTCTGCACCCGGTCGCAGTAATTTTCGCCTTGCTTGCCGGCGGACAATTATTCGGCTTCGCCGGCATACTGCTGGCGTTGCCCGTCAGCGCCGCGATCGCAGTCGGCCTGCGTCATCTCAAACAATCCTATATCGCTAGCGAAACCTACCTGAAGTGAAGCAACTCCTGCTCGATATCCAGCCGGCCCCGGCGCCGACGCTGGAAAATTTTGTTCCCGGCCGCAACGCCGAAGCCCTGCACAGCCTGTACCTCGCCGCGACGGGTAAGGCCGACGTACGTTTTATCTACCTGTGGGGAGCCGGAGGAAGCGGAAAAAGCCATTTGTTGCATGCGTGCAGTGAACTTGCCAAGCAGCATGGCGTCGCAATGGTCATTGCAGATGATGTCCAGCGTCTCGACGAAGAGGCGCAGATTGCGCTATTCAATACATACAACGGTTTGCGCGAAAGCGGCGGCGCACTGATTGCCGCGGGCGAGTCGGCGCCGATGCAGATGGGGTTGCGTGATGATCTAGCGACACGGCTTTCCTGGGGCCTGGTATACCAGCTGCAGCCGCTTTCCGACGAGGAAAAAGCGCAGGCGTTGAAAGCGCATGCCGATGAGCGCGGCATGAAATTACCGGATGAAGTACTGGAGTACTGCCTGCGTCATTTGCGACGCGATCTGCGTACGCTGATGGCAACGCTGGATGCGCTGGATGAGTGGTCGCTCACTGCCAAGCGGCCGGTTACTTTGCCACTGCTGCGCCAGATGCTGCACCCCACTGCGAAACCGGACTGATCTGGAGGGTCATATGATTCAAGTGCGGAAGCTGAACGAAACGACGTTTGAAGTCACGGTCGAAGACCAAACCACCACCACGCATACCGTAACGGTTGACCATGATTACATCGAGAAACTGACTGAAGGGAAAGTGCCGGTAGAACGCCTTGTGAGCCGCTCTTTCGATTTTCTGCTGGAGCGTGAATCCAATTCAAGCATCCTGCGCAGCTTCAATTTGAACGTGATTAGGCGTTACTTTCCCGAATACGAGCGCGAAATCCGCGAGATGATTTAAGCACCCTCGACGACGCCCTCAATGGCATTCGTCGCGCCCTTGTTGTCTACCCAATTCACGGCGATTTTATCGCCCAGGTTCGCGCCGCGCAGACGGAACGTCAGGTAAGGGTTCTTGGAAATGCCGGTGCCCCACTGCGCCTCAAGCACCGTCTTGCCGTTTAGCATTGCGGTCACCAGCTGGATAAAATGCGCCGGTACGGTTTCACCGGCATCATCGATGCGACGACCGGTTTCCATTGGATGGATCATCAGCACTTTCACCTCCGTCACGCCATCCTTGAGACGCGCGCGGATTTTCATCATGTCCGCCATCAGCCGCACCCTCCCAGCGCCACCTCGACTCGTCGCGAAGCCGAGTAATATTTGTCGCCGGCCTTGACGATGACTTTCAGGTCGGCCGTTTCCGCCATCTTGATGCGGGTGATCAGGTAAGGCTCGGCACCGTTGGAAAACATGAAGTTGGCGATCAGCGGTGTCGGATTCTTTTCCGCCAGGATGGCGATTGCCTCGGTACCGGGAATGCGGCTAGTAACTTCGATCTGGATAATGGCGCCGTTTTCGGCCAGTTGCGGAGCGATGATTTCGATGTCAGAGCTGGCTTCGTCGGTTCCGACGCCCAAGCCCTGCATTGCCTCTTCCACTTTGTCGGATTCGAAGGCCTGGCGATTCCAGATGGCTGCCATGGCCTGCAACGGCAGCAGCGCGATCATGGAAAGCATACCCGCGCACGCTTTTATCATTTCTCGGCGATTCACATCACCCCCTATTTTTTCGGTTCGTCCAACATGGCGCGCAACAGTTTCAATCGCGCCTCGACGCCGGATATTTCGTAGAAGTTACCATCGCCGCTGCGCAGCGCCAACTCCATCTGTTCAATCGCGCCGGGCAGGTTATAGCGCAAATAATAGGCTTCCCCTTGCGCCTGGTGACGGAGCAAATTTTTGCCCAGACGCGTATAGGCCTGCGACTTGAGCTCATAGAGGTAGGGGTCGTCCGGATAAGCCAGCTGCTTTTCCTTCAGCAACTTGACTGCCGCATCCAGCTGATTGGACACCAGCAACAACTCGGCATAACCATAGATCAAGCCGCGATGATTGGGATACATCGCCAATGCCTGCTTGAATTGAGTCTCGGCCTGGCTCCGGTTATTCATTGCCACCAGCAGATTCGCGGCCAGAGTCTCCACCATGGGATTGCGCGGAGACTTGTTACGCAACCAGGCGACCTCTTCGCGAGCCGCTTCTAATTGATTTGCGCGCAGCAAAGACACCGCCAACCCATAACGTTGCGAGGCTTCGTCTACGTATTTCTTTGCGTCCAGAATATCCTCGAACCATGCGATCGCCTGCTGAGGGGTCCCCGCCATCGCCCGCAGCTTAGCGCGAGTGAAATTGAATTCCGGACTATCGGTGACTTGGCGATAAGGCGTCTGCTCGACACGATTGCGGACGTCGGCAATACGCTCCGTCGTCAACGGGTGGGTGCGCAGGAAGGAAGGTGCGCTGCCCTCATAGAAACGCGTGCCCTTCATCAGCTTGTCAAAAAACGACGGCATTGCGCGCGTATCGAAACCCGATTGCGCGAGGATCTGCACACCAACTCGGTCGGCCTCGCGTTCATGTTCGCGGGTGTAGTCGAGCTGTTTCTGAATCGCACCGGCTTGCGCTGCCTGCATGGAAGCGCCAGCCAACTGGGGATTCGACCGCGCTGCCAGCAGCGCAAAAGCCATGGCCGCAAAGGACTGCCAGGCGTCCTGCTTTTGCTGCGCGATCATGCGCGCAATGTGGCGTTGGGTCACGTGGCCGATTTCGTGGCTGATGACACTGGCAAGTTCCGATTCGCTGCTGGCCGCGGTAATGAGGCCGCTATGCACGCCGATGATGGCTCCCGGCATGGCAAACGCATTGATGCTGGAATCCTGCACAACGAAAAATGTGAATTTCTGCGGCGATTCGCCGCTGTTGGCAGCTAGGCGAAAGCCGAGATTGCGCACGTAATCCACCACCTCGACATCCTTGACGACGTCGTTGCTGTTGTTGACGCTGCGCATGATTTCCTCGCCGATACGGCGTTCATCCTGGGCTGTTAAAGCCAATTGGGAGGAGTCGCCGAGATCTGGAAGGCCATCGGCGATGGCACTGGGCACGCAAAGCAGCAATAGGAAAAGATAAACGAATTTCACCCTGCTATGATATATGCTTCAACTGAAGAGTTCATAGCACGATGGCGCAATTTACACACTTTAACGCAGCCGGACAGGCCCACATGGTGGACGTGGGCGAGAAAGCCGAAACGCATCGCGTTGCGCGCGCGTCCGGCAGTATTCGCATGCAGCCGGCCACACTAAAATTGATCCAGCAAGGTGATGCTAAAAAGGGTGATGTACTGGGAATCGCGCGTATCGCGGCGATTCAGGGCTCCAAGCGCACTTCCGATCTGATCCCGCTTTGCCATCCTATCGGCTTGACCAAGGTCGGCGTGGAATTCGAGATTGCCGAGCCGGATACCATCAATTGCACGGTGACCGCCGAAACAGTCGGCCGCACCGGCGTGGAAATGGAAGCTCTCACCGCCACCAGCGTGGCACTGCTGACGATCTATGACATGTGCAAAGCCGTGGACCGTGGCATGACCCTGTTCGATATTCGCCTGGAAGAAAAAGTCGGTGGGAAATCAGGGCACTGGGTCGCCGATAAGTGAATATCCGCTTACGCCTTATCCTGCTGTTTTTAAATGCTTGATCAACCCATCGTCTGCGTCGACGTCGAGACGACAGGCACCAGCCCCCAGAATGACCGCATCACTGAAATCGGTGTGGTGGAACTGGATCCGGATGGCACGGTGCGCGAGTGGAGCACCCTGGTGAATCCGGGTGTCGGCATCCCGCCTTTCATTCAGCAACTGACCGGCATCAGCGATGCCATGGTCGAATCTGCGCCGACCTTTGCCGAAGTCGCGGAAGAACTCCAACGTCGTCTCGTCGGACGCCTTTTCGTCGCGCACAATGTACGTTTCGACTACGGCTTCATTCGTAACGAATTCAAGCGGCTCGACACCTCGTTCCATGCTGACACCTTATGCACGGTGCGCCTTTCGCGACGTCTGTACCCGCAACATTTCAAACATAATCTGGATAGCCTGATCCAACGCCTCGGCATCCAGATCGAGGATCGTCATCGCGCGCTGTCCGACGCACGCGTGCTGGCGACATTCCTGAAGCAGCTTCCGCATGAGCACGACACCGAGACGATTCAAGCTGCGATGCGGCATGTGATGGCGAAACCGGTGTTGCCTGCACATATTCCCGAAGGGCTGATCGACGATATTCCGGACCGCCCGGGGGTGTGGCTGTTTTACGGTGATGACGAGGTTCCGCTTCACATCGGCAGAAGCACCGGGTTGCGCAGCCGCGTGCTCGCCTTTCTCACCGGCAGCCGTAGCAGCAAGGAGCTGCGCATCGCGCAGCAGCTAAAAAGGATAGAGTGGCGCGAGACTGCCGGCGAGCTAGGCGCGATGCTGTTGGAAGCGCGTCTGATCAAGGAATTGCAGCCTCTCCACAACCAGCGGCTCAAGCGGGAAAAAGATCTTTGCTCATGGCAAATAGTGCCAGCCCCTCAAGGCGGCATGACTGCCGAGTTAAGACTCGCAAACGATATCGACTTCGGTCGGACCGGAAACCTCTACGGCTTGTTCCCTACACCACGCAAAGCCATCCAGACGCTGCGCGAACTGGCCGAGGCCCATCGCTTGTGCCTTGTGCAACTCGGGTTGGAAAAACCGTCTCGCGGCGACGCAGCGGCTGCTTGCTTGGCATACTCGCTCAAGAAATGCCGCGGGGTATGCGCCGGCAAGGAAGATCACGCCAAACACGACATGCGTCTGATCGAAGCGATTGCAAGGCTGAAGATTCATCCCTGGCCTCATCCCGGCCCCATCGGCATCATCGAAACCTATGCCGGCCGTGATGAAGTCATTGTGCTGGATGGCTGGGCCTATCTGGGAACTGCTCTCAGCGAGAGCGAATTTCCGGACATCCTCGCTGCGAGACCGAAAGCGGAATTCGACCTGGATATCTACAAAATTTTGGCGAAAAACCTCAAAGGAAAAACAATCCTGCCGCTTGGCGGGTAGTTGCGAGTCTGGCTGGCGTCCGCCCGACCTGCCTTATTCGCCGATGCCCAGTTCCTGAATCTTGCGCGTCAGGGTATTCCGTCCCATTCCCAGCTGATTAGCCGCCTCGATGCGGCGTCCGCCGGTATGCTCCAGGGCCTTGATGATCATGATGCGTTCGAAGGCATGGGTACGGCTTTCCAGTACATTCTGCTCACCGCGCGACAGTGCATCGGCGACTTCCTGCGCCAGCGCTTCCTGCCAGGAGGCGACATTGATCGGTCGACTGACATCCTCACGCAGCTCCTGCGGGAGATCGGCGACATCGATGTTCTGACCTGGCGCCATGACCGTGAGCCAATGACACACGTTTTCCAGTTGACGCACGTTGCCGCTCCAGCCCAGTGTCGCCAGGTAGCGCAGTGCCGCCGCCGATAGCTGCTTGGGTTCGACGCCGAGCTCGACGGCACTTTGCTGCAGGAAATAACGTGCCAGCAGAGGAATATCTTCGCGGCGCTCGCGCAGCGGCGGCAGACGCAGGCGTATCACATTGAGGCGGTGAAAAAGGTCTTCGCGAAACAGGCCTTGTTTCACGCGCTCTTCAAGGTCCTGGTGCGTCGCTGCAATGATGCGCACATTGACCTTGACCGGCTGATGCCCGCCAACACGATAGAACTGCCCATCGCATAGCACGCGCAATAATCGTGTTTGCAGGTCCGACGGCATATCGCCGATTTCGTCCAGGAACAAGGTACCGCCGTCCGCCTGCTCGAACCGCCCGCGCCGCGCCGCCTGCGCCCCGGTGAAGGATCCACGTTCATGTCCGAACAGCTCGGACTCAAGCAAATCCTTGGGAATTGCCGCAGTATTGATCGCAATGAAGGGCTTGTCGGAGCGTGGGCTGTGACGGTGCAATGCCATCGCCACCAGCTCCTTGCCGGTACCCGACTCTCCGTTGATGAGTACGGTGGCATGCGAGCGGGACAAGCGGCCAATGGCGCGGAAGACCTCTTGCATCGCAGGCGCCTGACCGATGATTTCGGGCGTTTCCTGTGGGAAATCATCCTCATTTGCCTGGCGCGTACTTTCATCGACGGCACGTCGGATGATGTCGATAGCCTGATCGACGTCGAACGGCTTGGCGAGATACTCGAAGGCTCCGCCCTGGAATGCAGCGACGGCGCTTTCCAGATCGGAATAGGCCGTCATGATGATGACCGGCACCTCAGGCAATCGCTTCTTGATCTCCTGCAGAAAATCCAGCCCGGAGCCGTTAGGCATGCGGATATCGCTTACCACCACCTGCGGCTCCTCGTCAGCCAAGGCGGCCAAGGCATCCGGGGCAGAGGAAAAAGTTTTGAAATCCATATCGCTGCGGGCGAGCGCTTTTTCGAACACCCAGCGGATGGAACGGTCGTCGTCAATGATCCAGATCGGTTTCATGCTTAATCTCTTTTATTGTCTGAGAGTTGTACTGTTTTTCATCGCCGTGCTTTCTATCGGCAACCGGATCGTGAAACAGGTATCGCCTGGCTGGCTCTCGCATTCGATCATGCCGTGATGCTGCGTCACGAATGTCTGGGCGAGCGTCAGGCCCAATCCGGACCCGTCAGCGCGGCCCGATACCAAGGGATAGAAAATACGGTCACGAATTTCGGGCGGAATGCCGGGGCCGTTATCGATAATCTGCAATTTGATCGCAACGCGGTAACGTTTGCGTACCAGGGTTACCTGGCGCTCGGCCCGCGTGCGGAACGTAATCTCGCCCTGTCCTTGCATCGCCTGGACGGCATTGCGGGCAATGTTGAGCACTACCTGGATAAGTTTTTCGCGGTCCCCTACCAGCTCCGGCAGGCTGGTATCGTAATCGCGACGGATCGTGATACCGCGCGGCGACTCGGCCAAGAGCAGGCTGCGCACGCGCTCAAGCACTTCGTGGATATTGGTCAACTCGTACTTCGGGACGCGATGCGGCACCAGCAGGCGATCCATCAGGGACTGGAGGCGGTCGGCCTCCTTGATGATGACCTGCGTGTATTCGCGCAGATTCTGTTGCGGAAGCTCGTGCTCCAGCAATTGTGCCGCTCCTCGCAGGCCCCCTAATGGATTGCGAATTTCATGCGCCAGATTGCGCAGCAATTCCGTATTGGCCTGCTGCTGCACCAGCATGCGCTCTTCACGGGCTATGCGCAATTGCTGGTCCATTTGCTGGAACTCCAGCACCAACCTTACCGGCGGAAAATCCACCGGCGTAGCAGTACAGGTCACTGAAAGGCTGCTTTGCCTTAACGTCGAAATCGGCAGCTCATGCTCGCGAAAAGGACTATTGCTCGCCAGCGCACTTTCTACTGCCGTGAGCAAGGTTTCGCAGCCCGGAAAAATCTGCCCGAGCTGGAAACCACTCATCTGATTCATGCTGATCGCAAAAAGGACTTCCGCGGCAGGATTGGCATAAAGCACATGGCTTTCGCCATCGAGCAGCAGAACAGCCGTGGCGAGATGTTCGAGTCCGGCGAAGGAGTTTGGAATTTTATTTGGCATCGCTTTCCGGTTAAGCAAAACCCAGGCCAGAAAGCGATGAGAACATACTATTTGAGCTGCGAGATCTCTTTTTCAAGAAGCTCGATGTTTTTTTCGTGTAGAGAGACATCTTCCTGCAGCCTTTCCAT
Source organism: Methylophilaceae bacterium (assembly GCA_035460905.1). Taxonomy (GTDB): domain Bacteria; phylum Pseudomonadota; class Gammaproteobacteria; order Burkholderiales; family Methylophilaceae; genus MM2. Next base: position 8,871 of record DATHWE010000125.1, read on the forward strand.
TTTCTCCTGGAACTTAGCTACATTGCGGCGCGTAACGACTTTTGACTTGCCGTCCTTACCCTTGACCGTGGTCTTGAACACTTCAGGATCGGCCTCTCCCTCTTCCAGATTCTTCCTGGCTTCTTCAAGCGCCAGGCGCTCGTTCGCCAGCTCCTCTTCCAGAATCTGTCGACGCTTCGCATCACGCTGCTTTTGTTCCGACTTTTCTACACGCGGGAAATTGGCTGGTGCAGGAGTTTTGGTTTTAGCCGGAGAAGTGCCGCTGGAAGCAGGAGGCTCTATATCAAGCTTGGTTGCGCCTTTCATAGGGACGTTGGAATAGGTGACATTTCCTTCAGCATCCACATGCTTGTAGATTTCTGCCTCGGCTCCAAAATGGATGCCCAAGCCTATCAGCAACAATAAAAACTTTTTCATGATTGAAGTGTAGTTCAGATGCATTCCCCAAGCAACGCATGGGTTAATGGTTTTGTTGACCGAGTTAGTACAATAAAAAAGGCGGGTTTCCCCGCCTTTTTGGCTTGCATTCGATGGATTAGATCGAATAGTACATCTCGAACTCGACCGGATGGGTCGTCATGCGGAACTTGGTGACTTCCTCCATCTTCAGGCTGATATAGGCATCAATCATGTCGTTGGAGAACACACCGCCACGGGTCAGGAACTCGCGGTCCTTGTCCAGATAATCGAGCGCTTGATCCAGGCTGGAGCAAACGGTCGGGATCTTTGCATCTTCTTCCGGCGGCAGGTCGTACAGGTTCTTGTCTGCAGGATCGCCAGGATGAATCTTGTTCTGAACGCCGTCCAGACCAGCCATCATCATCGCGGTGAATGCCAGGTAAGGGTTTGCGCCCGGATCCGGGAAGCGCACTTCGATACGGCGAGCCTTGTCGGACTGCACGTACGGAACGCGGATGGAAGCAGAGCGGTTGCGGGCGGAATAAGCCAGCTTCACCGGAGCTTCGAAGCCCGGGACCAAGCGCTTGTAGGAGTTGGTCAACGGATTGGTGATCGCGTTCAGCGCGCGAGCGTGCTTGATGATGCCGCCGATGTAGTACAGCGCGAATTCGGACAGACCTGCGTAGCCGTTGCCTGCGAACAGGTTTTTGCCATCCTTCCAGATGGACTGGTGCACGTGCATGCCGGAACCGTTGTCGCCGACGATGGGCTTGGGCATGAAGGTGGCAGTCTTGCCGTACTGGTGCGCAACGTTGTGTACCACATACTTCAGGATTTGCGTCCAGTCTGCGCGCTTGGTCAGCGAGGAGAACATGGTACCGATTTCGTTCTGGCCCGCAGTGGCGACTTCGTGGTGGTGGACTTCAACGGGCACGCCCATTTCTTCCAGAGCCAGGCACATTGCGGAGCGCACGTCCTGGAAGGAGTCGACCGGTGGAACAGGGAAATAGCCGCCCTTGACGGTCGGACGGTGGCCGATGTTGCCGCCTTCGAACTTCTCGCCGGAAACCCATGCGGCTTCTTCGGAGTGGATCTTGCACATGCTGCCGGACATATCGACTTGCCAGTTCACGGAG
>DATHWE010000126.1:0-11282 GCA_035460905.1 Methylophilaceae bacterium
CCGTACCCCGGCGAACTGGGCAAGCGCATTTATGAAAGCGTCTCCAAGGAAGCCTGGGCCGGCTGGCTCAAGCACCAGACCATGCTGGTCAATGAAAACCGCCTCAGCCTGGCCGACCCGCGCGCGCGCCAGTACCTGAAAGAACAGACCGAGGCTTATTTCTTCGGTGGCGGCGCGGAACAAGCTTCCGGCTACGTACCGCCCGCGCAATAAGGCAGGGTTGTCACAAATCCGTCACATAGCGCTGTTACGCTTCGAGGCTTTTGATGGCCCCGCCTAAGCTCACTATGTCGCCGGAATACTTTCTGAACCGCGAACTCGGTATCCTCGAATTCAACCGGCGCGTCCTTGCGCAGGCCGAGGATGACCGCAATCCACTGCTGGAGCGCCTCAAGTTCCTGTGCATCGTCAGCAGCAACCTCGACGAGTTTTTCGAGGTGCGCGTCGCCGATATCAAGGAGCAGATCGAGTTCGGCGCTCCCAGCACCTCGCCGGATGGGCTGACGCCGCGGCAGGTGATGGCCCGCGTCAGCGACGAGGCGCACCAGCTGGTTGCCCGACAATATCAAGTACTCAACGAGGTTGTCCTGCCACGCCTGGCTGAGCAGGGAATCCGCTTCCTGCGCCGCACGCACTGGAACGAAGCGCAGCAGGAGTGGATACGCGCTTACTTCTTTCGCGAACTGATGCCCATCCTGACGCCGATCGGGCTCGATCCGTCCCATCCTTTTCCACGTGTACTCAACAAGAGCCTGAATTTCGCGGTGGAACTGGAGGGCAAGGATGCCTTCGGCCGCAATTCCGGCATTGCCATCGTGCAGGCCCCGCGCGCCTTGCCGCGCATCATCCGTCTGCCCAACGAGATCGCCGGCAACGAATACGGACTGGTATTCCTTTCGTCCATTCTGCATGCGCATGTCGGGGAGCTTTTTTCAGGCATGGTGGTACGCGGCTGTTACCAGTTCCGTGTGACCCGCAACAGCGAGCTATCGCTGGACGACGAAAGCACGATGGATCTGCGGCTCGCCTTGCAGGGCGAACTGACGCATCGCCAGTATGGCGACGGCGTGCGACTGGAAGTAGCGGATAGCTGTCCGCAAGAAATGTCCGATTTCCTTCTCAGCCAGTTCGGGCTGGGACAGGGGGATCTGTATCAGGTCAACGGTCTGGTCAACCTGGTGCGGCTGATGCAGGTCCCCGACTGGGTGGACCGGCCCGATTTGAAATACCCTGCATTCATTCCTTCGATGCCCAAGGAAATAAGCAAGCAGGATGATATTTTCAAATCAATCCGCAAGGGTGACATCCTGCTTCATCACCCTTTCCAATCCTTCAATCCGGTCGTCGAATTCATCCAGCAAGCGGCAAATGACGTGAATGTGCTGGCAATCAAGATGACGATTTACCGCACCAGCGCCGACTCCACACTGATGAGTTCGCTCATTGAGGCAGCCAAGCGCGGCACCGAGGTGACGGTGGTGGTGGAACTGATGGCGCGCTTCGACGAAGAGGCCAACATCAATTGGGCAGCCAAGCTGGAAAATGCCGGAGCGCATGTAGTGTATGGCGTCGTCGGCCACAAGACACATGCCAAGATGGCGATGGTGGTACGGCGCGAAGAAGACCGCCTGCGCCGCTATGTACATCTCTCCACCGGCAATTACCACCAGCGGACCGCACGGCTCTATACCGATTTCGGGATGTTGACGGCGAACGAGGAAATCTGCGAAGACGTGAATGATCTGTTCGCCCAGCTCACAGGCCTGGGCAAGGCCAGCAAGCTCAAGCATTTGTGGCAATCCCCGTTTACCCTGCATCAGAAGTTGGTCAAGGCGATCAACAACGAAGCGGAAATCGCGCGTAGCGGGAAAAAAGCGCAAATCATTGCCAAGATGAATGCCCTGCTCGATCCGGAAATCATTGCCGCGCTTTACGAGGCTTCTGTCGCAGGCGTGCAGATCGACCTGATCGTACGTGGCGTCTGTGCGCTGCGTCCAGGGATTCCCGGCGTTTCCGACAACATCCGGGTACGCTCCATCGTCGGCCGCTTCCTGGAACACACCCGCATCTTCTACTTCTACAACGACAAGGCCGAAGACCTGTACCTGTCCAGCGCCGACTGGATGTACCGAAACTTCTTCCGCCGCATCGAGGCCTGTTTTCCGCTACTCGATCCCAAGTTGAAAAAGCGCGTGATCAAGGAAGGCCTGATGCCTTATCTCAAGGACAATGCCAATGCCTGGGAGATGCTGCCGGAAGGAAATTACCGCCTGAAGGGCGCGCGCGGCGCCCCATTCAGTGCCCAGCATTATTTACTGGGCACTTACGGCCATGAAATGCTGACCGAGTTGCCGGTCAACCCAGTTTGAAGCTGATCCCGGCGTCTTTCCAGTAAGCGGTTTCCGTGATCAGCGCACTTTCCGTAAGCGGATTGTTCGCCAGCCATTCGGCCTCTATGGCCAGATGAAACCCGTCGCGACTCCAATCGAAAGACAATCTGGGCAATGACCCATCAAGACGGTTACGATGAAACAGCACCGCCAGTCGCAGCGCCATCACCAGCACACAGCGTTCATCTTCGATCGGCGGCAACAGCCCTTTGGGCAAGGACCGGCGCTGGCAGCGCACCAGCAAACCCAGCGTCTGCTGTTCCATCCGCGAGAACCCCGGCATGTCAGCATTTTCAACGATATAGGACGAATGCTTGTGATAGCCGCTATGCGCAATGGAGGTGCCTATCTCATGCAGACGTGCGGCCCAGGACAAAAAGCGGCCAGCCGTTTCCACGGCCTGCATTTTGGGCTCCACTTGCTTCAGCAGGGCCAGCGCCAGCGATTCGACACGCCGCGCCTGTTGCGAATCAACATGGTAACGGCGCTTGAAACGCGCCACGGTCGCTGCCCGCGTATCCTGGTGATGCATCCGCCCTACCAGCTCGTACAGGACGCCTTCGCGCAATGCCCCGGCGGCAACTGTCATCTGTTCGATGCCCAGCTCGCGGAACACGCCGAGCATGATGCAAAATCCTCCGGGGAAGGAAGGCAGGCGCTCGGCACTCAGGCCGTCCAGTTGCAGCTTTTTTGTATCCTTGGCTTTCAGTAGCAGCCCGCGCAGATTTTCCAGGCCTTGCAGTGTGATCTGTCCGTCGCTCCAGCCATGCATGCGCAAGACTTCTCCTAAGGCGCGGGCCGTGCCGGAAGAGCCGACTGCTTCCGCCCAGTGTCCTGCCGTGTATTTGCGGCGTATGCCCTGCACTTCGGCACGGGCGGCGATTTCTGCCCGCTTCAGGTTGCTTTCGTTGAGTTTGCCGTCAGCAAAATACTTCATGCTGTAGCTGACGCAGCCCATATACAGGCTTTCCATCTCCTGCGGCTCGAAACCGGCGCCGATGATGAGTTCGGTAGAGCCGCCGCCGATATCGATAACTAGCCGCTTCTGCTGTGTATCGGGCAAACCGTGGCTGACGCCTACGAAAATCATGCGCGCTTCCTCGCGCCCAGCAATGATTTCAATCGGGAAACCAAGGGCAGCTTCCGCTTCTTTCAATAATTGGGGAGCATTTCGGGCAACGCGAAAAGTATTGGTGGCGACTGCGCGCACGGAACTGGCAGGAAGGCCGCGCAGTCGCTCGCCGAACCGCTTCAGGCAATCGATGGCACGTGCCTGGGAATCAGCATCGAGGTGCTTGTCCTTGCCGAGACCGGCACCAAGACGCACCATTTCACGCAACGAATCGTGGAAAACAAGTTGGTCATCGACCAGACGCGCCATCTGAAGACGAAAACTATTGGAGCCGAGGTCAACCGCGGCAATTTCGGAAGGCATGGTTTCCCTGGCAGTCAATGCCGAGACTCCGCAAGACGGTCGAAAAGAAGAATGCCGGGATAGCTCATCGAAAATTCCCCTGTCCCGGCAATCGGATTACTGCAGTGCTTCGCGTTCCATCTCCTGTACGGAGGTATGGCGCACATCCTTGCCCTTGACCATGTACACCACGTATTCGGCGATGTTTTTTGCATGATCGCCGATACGCTCGATCGCCTTGGCAACGAAGAGCACTTCGAGTGACATCGAAATGGTGCGGGGGTCTTCCAGCATGAACGTGATGAGCTGGCGCATGATGGCGCGGAAATGCTCGTCCACCTGCTCGTCCTGGCGGGCGACTTCAACCGTCTTGCTGACATCGAGCCGAGCAAAGGCATCCAGCGAGGTGCGCAGCATTTCGCGCGCCATATTGGTCATGTTCTTGATCTCGGTGAAGCGCGGCGCATACATGCGGTCGGATTCGTAGATCTTCTGCGCGACGCGAGCGATCTTGGTCGCTTCATCGCCGATGCGCTCCAGGTCGGTGATGGTCTTGACCACCATCATGATCATGCGCAGGTCGCCGGCTGCCGGTTGACGACGGGCGATGATATGGCTGCAATCCTCGTCCACCGAAACTTCGAGCGCATTGACGCGATGGTCGTTGGAGATCACTTCATCGGCCAGTTGCGGATTCGCCGTTACCAGCGCCTCCAGTGCCTGGACGATCTGCTGTTCGACCAGCCCGCCCATTTGCAATACCTTGGCGCGCACGGATTCGAGTTCGGCATCGTATTGCTTGTAGGTATGTTCGGATTGCATGGGATATCCTTTTAGAATTAGTGTCAATCTAGCAGTTTAGTGCATCACGATGACACTTTTGTTGCAGCCTAGCGCGTATAAGTCTTGACGCCGTTTTCAGTCGCCAGCAGCAGCACATCGGCTGGACGCGCAGCGAACAGGCCGTTGGTTACGACACCGACGATCTGGTTGATCCTGGTTTCCATATCCACCGGATCCAGGATCGTCAAACCATGAACATCCAGGATCACGTTGCCGTTGTCGGTTGTGAAATCACGCAGAACGGGCTGTCCGCCCAATCGGGTCAGTTCGCGTGCGACATAGCTGCGCGCCATGGGTAGCACTTCAACCGGAAGCGGGAACTTGCCCAGTACCGGCACCAGCTTGGTCGCATCGCAAATGCAGATAAACTTGCCGGCACAGGCCGCGACGATCTTTTCGCGCGTCAGCGCACCGCCGCCGCCCTTGAGCATGTGCATGTGCTCGGTGATCTCGTCGGCACCGTCAACATAGATTTCCATCCCGCTTACGCTGTTGAGATCGAATACTTCGATGCCGTGCGCGCGCAGGCGCTGGGCCGTCGCTTCGGAGCTCGCCACGGCACCGTCGATCTTGTGTTTGACCTTGGCCAGCTCGTCGATGAAGTAGTTGGCGGTGGAGCCCGTGCCCACGCCGATGATGCCGCCCTTCACATATGCCACCGCCGCTTGTGCAACCTGTTGTTTGAGTTCGTCTTGCGTAGCCATTCTTTATTACCCTTTCGCTCTTGCGTTTTCTTTATAATTGCACGATTAACCAATAATTGAATGATACACGCCCCGCCCATCGATGAAAAACGACTACCTAGAAAAAGTCCTTACCGCCCGCGTCTATGATGTAGCCGTGGAAACCCCGCTGGACGTGCAGCCCAACCTTTCCCGGCGGGTTGGCAATAATGTGCTGCTGAAGCGTGAGGACATGCAGCCGGTGTTTTCCTTCAAGCTGCGCGGCGCCTACAACAAGATGGCGCACCTGACGCCGGCCCAGCTGAAGCGCGGCGTCATCGCCGCCAGCGCCGGCAACCACGCGCAGGGTGTGGCGCTTTCGGCGCAGAAGCTGGGTTGCCGCGCAGTCATCGTGATGCCGACCACTACGCCGATGATCAAGGTCGATGCCGTAAGAAACCGCGGCGCCGAGGTCGTGCTGGCGGGCGACTCTTATTCGGACGCATATACCCATGCGCTGGAACTCGAGAAATCCGAAAAACTGACATTCGTGCACCCCTATGATGACCCTTACGTCATCGCAGGCCAAGGCACCATCGCGATGGAAATCCTGCGCGACCATCCGGACCCCATTCATGCCATCTTCTGCTGCGTCGGCGGCGGCGGCCTGATCTCGGGCATCGCGGCCTACGTAAAGCGCCTGCGTCCGGAGATCAAGATCATCGGCGTGGAAGCGGTCGATGCCGACGCCATGACCAAGTCCCTCGCTACAGGCAAACGCGTTACGCTGGAACAGGTAGGCCTGTTCGCTGACGGTGCGGCGGTGAAGCAGGTAGGCGAGGAAACCTTCCGCCTGTGCCAGGAGTACGTGGATGAAATGATCCTGGTCGATAACGACGCGATCTGCGCCGCGATCAAGGATGTGTTCGAAGACACGCGCTCCATCCTGGAACCGGCCGGCGCCTTGTCCGTCGCCGGCATCAAGGAATACGCCAAACAGCACAAGCTCAAGGACAAGACACTGATCGCCATCGCCTCCGGTGCCAACATGAATTTCGACCGCCTGCGCTTCGTTGCGGAACGCGCCGAAATCGGCGAAAAGCGCGAAGCCGTGCTGGCCGTGACGATTCCCGAAAAACCGGGCTCGTTCAAGAAGTTCTGCAGCCTGCTCGGCAACCGCAATATCACCGAGTTCAACTACCGTTACTCGGACCCGACCCAGGCGCACATCTTTGTCGGCGTAACCACCCACCAGCAAGGCGAGTCGGCCCGCATCGTGGAAATGCTCGAACGCCATGAGCTGCCGGCCATCGACCTGACCGACAACGAAATGGGCAAACTGCACCTGCGCCACCTGGTCGGCGGCCATGCGCCGCAAGTAAAAAACGAGGTGGTGTTCCGCTTTGAATTCCCGGAACGGCCGGGCGCGCTGATGCAATTCCTGGAAAGCATGGGACACAACTGGAACATCAGCCTGTTCCACTACCGGAACCACGGTACGGACTACGGACGTGTGCTGGTTGGCATCCAGGTACCGCAGCAGGAACATGCCGCGTTCAAGGAGTTTCTGGATAAGCTGGGTTACGCGTACTGGGACGAAAGCGCGAACCCGGCGTACAAGCTGTTCCTGGGTTAACTCTTTATTTCTTCGAAAATTCCGGTCGGCCTGCCATCCAGGCTGACCTGGTTTTTTCGTTCCCAGTACTCCGCAACGCCTTCAGGGCCTTTCTTCTCCGCCCATTCGACCAGCTGGCTGCGTTGTCCGCTGTATTCGAACAAGGGCACCCCCATCCCGCAGGATGTCTGAACCAGCTCGATTTCAAGAACGAAAATCTGCCGAGCGCCAGCCAGACTGTCGAACTTAGCCAACAACGAATCCCACTCGGCATCGCGCTGGTGCACGACGCGCGCCTTGCCGTAAAGCCGCAGGATCATCGGCTTGCCTTCAAAAGCACAGAACATGATGGTCATGCGCCCGTTTTCCAGCACATGCGCGGCGGACTCATTGCCGCTACCGGTGACGTTGAGCCAGGCAACCGTGTTGGGCGCGAGCACACGCAGGGAATCCAGTCCCTTGGGCGAAACATTCACATGACCATTCGCTGGTGCGGTAGCCACAAAGAACATTTGCTGTTTCCAGATGAACTGGATCAGGTCCTGGTTGAGTTCGTCGTAGCGCTGCCCCATGGTTATTTGAGTTTCTCGAGGATGATTTCCCAGTCGCGCGGATCAACCGGCGTGATGGAAAGACGGTTGCCGCGCTGCAGGATGCGCAGGTTTGCCAGCTCCGGCGTTTCGCGCAATTCCTTCAGGCTCAATAGCCGCGTCTTGCGCACCAGCTTCACGTCCACATTGAACCAGCGCGGATTTTCCGTCGTGGCCTTGGGGTCGAAATACTTGTGCTTGGAATCGAACTGCGTACGGTCGGGATAGGCAAGTTTGCTGACCTCGGCAATGCCGGCGATGCCGGGCTCGTCGCAATTGGAATGGTAAAACAGGATGCCGTCGCCAACCTGCATCTGGTCGCGCATGAAATTGCGTGCCTGATAGTTACGCACGCCATACCAGTCCACGGACTGGTTGGGGAAGGAGGCGAGATCGTCGATGGAAACGTCCGCGGGCTCGGACTTCATTAACCAGTAGCGCATGGGATACCTGGGACGGAAATTAGGAGTTCCCCGCAAATGCCGCCAGACCGGCATCCTGAACCTGGTAAACCAGGGGGTCGCAACGGGAGCGCATCAGGCACGCCCACGAACGGGGCACACACAACAGCACTCGTTTTAAGTCACAACCAGATGCTTGATATTGGTTCAAGGAATCTATGATCTGGCAACACCGCAGGGAACAAACCGGAAAATCTTTTTTGTTTCATGCCGCATTCAAACGAAGGCGCGGGGGAGAGGTGCGAAAACTACTCTAGTTTGGCAAGACTCGGCTACAACACTTACGTTCGAACGCAGGCTTGAGATCAGAACAGCTCGTTTTGCTCGGCTACTGCCTGATCGATCTGTTCCTGCATGGAATCGATTCTACGCTTGAAGTCCCCGATGTCAAACCCTCCGCTCCTTGTGGTCAAGAGCTCGTGGGCAATGTTCAGGGCGGCCATGATGGCAATGCGTTCGACGCCGATTACCTTGCCGCTGTCACGGATGTCGCGCATCTTGCGGTCCAGATAGGAAACCGCCGTCATCAGCGCTTCATATTCGTCATCGGTGCAGGAAACGCGAAATTCGCGTCCCATGATGCTGACATCAATACCTTTGGCTTCAGCCATGGCTGTCCTCCGGCAAAGTTTCCAGCAATGCTTCCAGGCGGTCTCCGGCAAGCGCCATATTTTCCTTTAACTGGCGCGCGTCGTTCTGCGCCTGCGCCAACTCCTGACGCAGGTCGATATTCTCCGTGCGCAATTGCTGGCACAGGCTAATGAGCTGCGCAACCTTCTCTTCCAGCGCTTTCAAATCCGCTTCCATGCCCGCACTATAATTTGAAAAACCTTGAAAGGTCAACCGCTAACGATATTTATTGAAAGTATTACAACACCTTGCTGGTCGTGGGAATTCATTACCGTTAAAATGACCCCAGTTGTCAGGTGCCGACATCGCTGTCCAGCGACTAGGTGAAACGGGAAACAGGTGAAATACCTGTGCTGCCCCCGCAACGGTAAGCAAGTGCGGGTTCATCAACATGCCACTGTGGTTGTCCACGGGAAGGCGATGAACCAAAACTTGTGAGCCCGGAGACCGGCCTGAACAACACACGTTGGAAATACCGCGGGGTGTCGGTGTTCAGGCTCGGGCAGCGCATGCGCTTTCCCCATCTTGATCTCATTCCCTTTGCGGTTTTCCGTATTTTGTTTTCGTGTGCGGGGTCGCATGCGCAATCAGGGAAAATCATGAAGAAAACAATTTCGATAAGCGTTGTAGGCTTGTCTTTCGTTACTCCGTACCTTCACGCACAGGCGCAAGAGTCCATTTATAGCAACGATGTCGTTGTTACTGCCAGCAGAATAGAAGAACCAAGAGACAGCGTACTGAGTGATGTATCCGTTATCGCACGTGAAGACATCGAGCGCGCAGGCCAGACCACATTAGCGGAACTATTGCGCACGCAACCGGGCGTGCAAATCGAATCCAATGGCGGTTTCGGCGCGACCTCCAACGTACATCTTCGCGGCACGCACTCCCAGGCTGTCGTGGTCCTGATCGATGGCATGCGCATGGGCTCGGCTACGAACGGCACAACAGCACTCGAGCAAATCCCCACGGAGCAGATCGAACGGATTGAAATCGTGCGCGGCCCTGTTTCCAGCCTCTATGGCTCAGATGCCGTTGGAGGTGTCATCCAGATCTTTACGCGCAAGGCGGAAGGCAAGCCTTCTTTTTCTGCCAACCTGGGCTACGGCACATACAACACGCGAAAGGCAGGCGCCAGCGTGGCAGGCGAAATAAACGGCACAGGTTTTGCCCTGAATGTTAGCTCGCTCGATACCGACGGATTTTCCACTTTGGATACCGGCGATGGCCAGAGCAGTGATGATGACAGCTACCGCAACCTGAGCGTTACTGGCCGCCTGACCCAGCAACTGGCTGAGGGCCACAAGCTGGGCGTGCAATTCTTTCACAGCAAGGGCAGCAACGAATTCGACAGCAGCGATTTCGATGCTCATCAGGACTTACGCCAGCAGGTATTCGCTCTGACCAGTGATAACCGCTTTACCGGTATCTGGACCAGTCATCTCAAGATAGGCGAAAGCATGGATGACCTGAGCAGTACAGGAGCCTTTGGCACATCCAATCTGCGCACCAAACAGCGTCAGTATTATTGGCAGCATGACTTGACACTGCCTGCAGGCACCTTGTCGCTGGCCTATGACAGACTGGAAGACCGAGTGGACGGCAGCACAGCCTTCTCACGCAACTACAGAAGCAACAATGGCTGGCTTGCCAATTACATTGTGGAATCCGGGCCACACGCCTTCCGCGCGGGTATCCGTCGTGACGACAACTCGCAGTTCGGCGAGCATGGCACTGGCAATCTCGGTTACGGCTACCGCCTGAATAATTTATGGCGAATTTCCGGAAATGTCGGGACGGCATTCCGCGCACCGACCTTTAACGACCTTTACTGGCCGCTCCAGGACTTCGGCTTCGGTTTTACCTATCAGGGCAATCCCGATTTGAAACCCGAAACCTCGCGCAACAAGGAAGTGACGCTTACCTACGATCAAGGGCATCATCGGGTTTCCGCAACCGCATACCACAACAAGATCAATGACCTGCTGGTTTGCTGCCAAGGACTTCCCAACGACTTTCCGGTGAATGTCGGCAACGCGACCATCAAAGGCGTCACCTTGGCTTATGAAGGGTGGGTCGACACTTATCACATGCGCGCCAACCTGGATGTGCTGAGCCCGAAAAATGACGATACCGACACGGTGCTGGTTCGCCGTGCTCGCCAATACGCCTCGTTGTGGCTGGGCAAGACGATGGGCGATCTCGAAGTGGCAGGCGAAGTCATCGTGAGCGGTCAACGCTATAACGATGCCGCCAACGATTTCAGGCTTGGCGGATACTCGTTGGTCAATCTGACGGCTAACTATCGCTTCGCGGAAGAATGGTCTGTTAATGCCAGGATCAACAACCTGTTCGACCGGGAGTATGCGCTGGTCACCACAGCCAACAGTTTCGACCCGACCGCCCCCAACTATAAAACCCCTGGAACCAACCTCTTTGTCGGCTTGCGCTGGCAGCCGAAATAACCTTTGCATGGGTTACAATCCTGCAATCAGATATAAGGAGAATTAACGATGAATCTCGAAAAACGCCACCAGATCTGGATAGGCATTGCACTCGGCGCCGTAGTCGCCGCAACTCACGGCCACCACTTCGCCACTGCGCTGAATCTGCCACCGGCAACCTGGGTCGTATTCTTTCTGGTCGGCTTTTACCTGCGTAGCGCCTGGGCATTCGG
>DATHWE010000127.1:0-26532 GCA_035460905.1 Methylophilaceae bacterium
ACAACAGAACCGCCCTTTGCCATCCGACTATCAGTTGCAGGATTACCGGATCGACCGGGTACTGAGCGGCGGCGGCTTCAGCTTCGTCTACCTCGCACGCGACAAGCGCGGCAACAAGGTCGCGATCAAGGAATACCTGCCAACCTTGCTGGCGACCCGCCTGGACGAGGAAAACGTAGGCCCCAGCTCTCCCGAAAACGTCGCCGGCTTCCGCCATGGTCTCAAATGCTTTTTTGAGGAAGGACGCGCGCTCGCGAAAATCGAGCATGAAAATGTGGTGCGCGTGGTCAACTTCTTCCGCGCCAACAACACCGTCTACATGGTGATGCAATACGAGCGCGGAAAATCGCTGCAGGACTATATCCGCGGCCACGCAGAACCGGCGAAGGAGTTGTTCGTGCGGCGCTTGTTCAATGAGTTGCTGACCGGTTTGCGCGAAGTTCACACACACAAGCTGCTGCATCTGGACATCAAGCCCGCCAACATCCACATCCGTCTCAACGGCTCGCCCGTCCTGCTGGATTTCGGCTCGGTGCGGCAAACCCTGACCGAAGTCCAACCGCAGCTTTCGCCCAGTTACACGCCGGGATTCGCACCGCCGGAACAATATTTCGACCGCAAGCTGCTCGGGCCATGGAGCGACATCTACAGTGTAGGCGCTTCAATGTACGCCTGCCTGGTCCGCGCGGCCCCGTTGGCTGCCGACCTCCGCAGCAAAAAGGACACGCTGGTACCCGCGCTGGAAACGGGGCAGGACATCTATTCGCCGCGCCTGCTGGAAATCATCGACTGGTGCATGCAGCTCGACCCCTTGAAGCGTCCCCAGAGCGTGTTCGCGTTGCAAAAGGCCCTGCGCGAGCATCTTACGGATGAGTCGAAAAAAACCTCGCTGTTCGATTCAATACGCAAAAAGCTCTCGGAAATAGGCTCCGCATGAAGTTCACTATTTATCAGGATAGCCGCCAGGGTCCGCGCAACTACAATCAGGACCGGGTTGCCTACTCGTACAGCAAGGATGCATTACTGACTGTGCTGGCCGACGGCATGGGCGGTCATCGCAACGGCGAAGTGGCCGCGCAATTTGCAATCGAGGTACTTACCGAATCCTTTCAGCGCATGGCGCGACCGACGCTGGCCAATCCCTTCAAGTTCCTCGATGAGCATATCCGCCAGGTACATGACGCCATTGATCGCCATGCGCTGCTAAGCGACATGCCGGAGCCTCCGCGCACTACCATCGTCACCGCTCTGGTGCAGCACGATGCGCTGTATTGCGCTCATGCCGGCGACTCGCGGCTCTACCATTTCCGCAACGGCCAATTGTTGTTCCGCACCGAGGATCACTCCAAGGTGCAGATGCTTTACCGCAAGGGATTGATAAGCAAGGAGGAAATGCTGACGCACCCCGAGCGCAACAAGATCTATAACTGCGTTGGCGGCGAAGAGCAGCCGCAGATCGAAATGGCGTCCAAGCGCGACCTGCAGGATGGCGACATCGTCCTGCTGTGCACCGACGGACTGTGGACGCTGCTGGAAGAAGAAGAAATTGCCGCCATTCTCCAGAACGGCCCGGTCACCGATACCGTCCCGGTGCTGTTCGATCTTGCCGAATCCCGTGCCGACCAGAGCGGTGACAACATGAGCGCCGTAGCGTTTTCCTGGGGAAACCATGCGTACAGCGGTTTTTCGGTGTCGACAGCGATGATGCCGCTGGATCTCAATACCACCATCCGCGACTTCACCCGCGAGCGACATCGCGACGAAAACACTGACAATTCGGATAGTTCTCTCGGCGACGATGACATCGAGCGGGCAATCGCCGAAATCCACGCCGCACTGGATAAAATCCCCAAATAGGCCCGCGGACGCAGCTTATAATTCCGTTTTGAATTCGAAAGCCAGAAACATGCGCCCAAGCAATCGCGCCCCAGGAAACCTACGGGATATCGAGATCATCCGTCACTACACCAAGCACGCCGAAGGTTCGGTATTGGTCAAATTCGGCGACACGCACGTCATTTGCACCGCCAGCATCGACGAAAAAGTGCCGTCGTTCCTCAAAGGCAAGGGCCAGGGCTGGGTTACCGCCGAATATGGCATGCTGCCCCGCTCCACCGGCAGCCGCATGCAGCGCGAAGCAGCGCACGGCAAGCAGTCCGGTCGCACGCAGGAAATCCAGCGCCTGATCGGACGCAGCCTGCGCTCCATCATCGACCTCGACAAGCTGGGCGAGCGCACCATTCAGATCGACTGTGACGTGATCCAGGCCGACGGCGGCACGCGCACTGCCGGCATCACTGGCGGTTTCGTCGCGCTGCACGATGCAGTGAGCTTTCTTCTGGAAAAGAAACTGATCGCGGAATCGCCGCTCAAGGACTTCGTCGCAGCGATATCGGTCGGCGTATTCGAGGGTACACCGGTGCTGGACCTGGATTACATCGAAGACTCCGGCTGCGACACCGACATGAACGTGGTGATGACCGGCAGCGGCGGCTTCGTCGAGGTGCAGGGCACCGCCGAAGGCGCGCCGTTCCGGCGCGAGGAGATGGATGCCATGCTCGACCTGGCACAAGCCGGTATCTCGCAATTGATCGCAAAACAGAAGACCGCTCTTGGGCTGTAGCATGCAGAAACTCGTCATCGCCACCGGCAACGCTCACAAGCTGCATGAAATCAAAGTGCTGCTCGAACCGTTGGGTATAGAAGTCGTTCCACAATCCGATTTCAATGTGCCGGAAGCGGCCGAGCCGCATTGCACCTTCATCGAGAACGCGCTGACCAAGGCACGCCATGCCGCACGGCTGACCGGCCTTCCAGCGTTGGCCGATGATTCCGGCATCTGCGTGGAAGCGCTGGGCGGCGCACCCGGCGTAATCTCGGCAATTTACGCCGGCGAGCCGCGCTCCGATGCGCGCAACAACGAGAAATTGCTGGCAGCCATGCAGGATATAACAGACCGCCGCGCTCATTACCATTGCGCCTTGGTGCTGCTGCGCCACGCCGACGACCCGCAACCCATCATTGCCGAAGGCCAGTGGCACGGCATCATCCTCGAGGCCCCGCGCGGCGTAGGCGGCTTCGGCTACGACCCGCTATTCCTCGATACGGAACTGCAGCAGACCGTTGCCGAGATATCCACCGAAGACAAAAACCGCGTCAGCCATCGCGGCAAGGCATTGCGTGCACTGGTGGAAAAATTGCGCGACATCACAGGCTGATGGCCACCATTCAGTTACCCGGCACGCTGACAATGCTGCCACCGCTCTCGCTTTATATCCACATTCCCTGGTGCGTGCGCAAATGTCCGTATTGCGACTTTAATTCGCATGAAGCGCGCGCGGGGATTCCGGAACAGGACTACGTCAACGCATTGATCGCCGACCTGGAGCAGGCACTGCCGCTGATCTGGGGTCGCCGCGTACACAGCATCTTCTTCGGCGGCGGCACCCCCAGCATTTTTTCGCCGCAGGCCATCGATAACATCTTGAGCGCAGTTCGTGCCCGCGTGCCACTGGCTTATGAAGCAGAAGTCACACTGGAAGCCAATCCCGGCACGGTCGACGAAGCGCGGTTCGCCGGGTTCCGCGATGCCGGCATCAACCGGCTTTCGCTCGGCATCCAGAGCTTCAATAGCCGCCATCTGGCTGCACTCGGTCGCATACACGACGAATCGCAGGCGCGCAGCGCGGCAGAAATCGCGCTGAAAACTTTCGAGCGCGTGAATCTGGATCTGATGTACGCACTGCCCGAGCAGAGCATGGAAGAAGCCCTGTCCGACGTCCGCATCGCCTGCGATCTGGTACCGACGCACCTCTCCTGCTACCACCTCACGCTGGAGCCGAATACGCCGTTTTATCGCACCCCGCCTTCGCTGCCGGACGACGATACCAGCGCTGCCATGCAGGAAGCGATCGAGGTCGAACTGGCGCAGCACGGATTCCAGCACTACGAGACCTCCGCTTTCGCACAGCCCGGCAAACAATGCCGCCACAACCTCAACTACTGGCTGTTCGGCGATTACCTCGGTATAGGCGCCGGCGCGCACAGCAAGCTATCGTTCCATGACCGCATCATTCGCCAGTCGCGCTACAAGCATCCGGCAAGCTATCTGCAAAAGACACTGGCGGGAGAGCATATCGAGCGCGAGCAGGTGCTAAAACCTGCCGATCTAAACTTCGAGTTCATGATGAATGCCCTGCGGCTGACCGAAGGCTTCGACGCGACGCTGTTCCAGGAACGCACCGGACTACCGCTATCGGCAGTAGATCAGGCCCTGTCCGAAGCGGAGGCGAAAGGCTTGATCTCGCGTGATCTGGTGAAAATCGCGCCCACCTTGCAAGGGCAGCGGTTCTTGAACGAACTGCTGCAACTGTTCCTGAGCTGATGCCCAATAACGTCTTCGACTGATAATCATCTTGTACCGCCATTAATTCGACTCACCCAATAACTCTTACAAGGGAGAAGAAAAACATGCCGAAAACATGGATGCCAATGATCGCGCTTGCTGTTATTGTCGCTCTGGTCTTGTGCGTTGGCACACGCCTGTGGGCCAGCGGGCAAGCCGCCTCCATTACCGGCCCGACGCATCTGAAATCCGATGGCTCTGGACGCGTTTATGTCGGACTATCCGACCGGCTTCTCGTATTCTCCGAAGACGGCGATTTCATGGAACGTATTCCTCTGTCGCGCTTCGGCGTTGACGAACTTGTTGGCGATTTTTGGGTAGATGGACCAGAAATTCTGCTGCGTGCACCGCTTCCAGAGGGCAGCATTGCCCGCACACTGCGGGTATTGTTACGTATCGGCGATCATGGATCAGACCAGGCTGCAGACGGACAAGCAGTGCTACAACAATGTTCGCTGACGAATGGCAGTTGCCGGCCTTTCGCGCCCCAGTTCCGCAGCACGCGCACCTTCCGGCTATGGAAAGAGAGAGAATCCGGTGCCATGCTGGTGTCGGATACCGCGCAGCACCGCCTGGTAAGACTGCAGGCCGACGGCACCATCGAAGCCGCCAGCCCGCCTAGCTTCAAGTTTCCCAATGCTTTGCAGATCGGGCAGGACGGTCTGCTGTATGTAGCCGACACTAATCACAATCGCGTCGTGGCAGTAAACCCGGCCACTGATGACTTCGCTGAGAAAAAACATGACTTCCGGGTCAACACTGCCGGATCGGCTCCAGGAAAAGTCTGGCCCACGGGCTTGGCTCAGGCACAAGACGGCGCACTCTGGGTCATCAATGGCAACCAAAATGTAGCCTATGGGGATTTGATGATCTATGAACCCGACGGATCGTTCCGGAACAAGGTTGATCAACCTGCGGGGGCAGATCCATCCGCGCTGCTGGCGGTAAAGAATCTGATGCTGGTAGCCGATGCGGCGCAGTTCGAGATTCGCACCTTCGATCTCGGCGGCCGCTATCTGCGCACATTCGGTGGAAAAGATCTGCTGCAGGAAATGACTGAGCTCAAAAACAGCAAGGCACACTTCCAAGCCATTAGCACCACGGCATTTCTCCTGCTTATCGGCCTGAGCCTTGCCGCGGTCTGGTTATATCAGAAGGCACAAAGAAAAGGGCTCGTTTAGAGCCCTTTAAACCGGAGAAATCTCAGGGATCGACTCGCTTGAGGCGTCGGCCTTGCGCTTCTTCGATAGGCTGAGAGTTGGCCTTGATCGAATCCTGCATAGCCTTGGTATTTTCTTCGAGCGATTTAAGGCGCTGATTGAGCTTTTCCAGTTCCTGCTGGCGTTGTTCCGAGCGTTTTTCGAGTGCCTTGTAAGCCTCCACTTGTTCTTTGCTTGCTGGAGCAGAACCTTTCGGGCTTTCCGGCACCGCAGGTTTTTCCGGCATGGCTGAGGGCTTGCGTGCCGCAGCCGCGCGCCTGGCCGGTTTCGCGGCCTTGTATGACAGGGCATGCAGACTCGGAATCTGCAAAGTCGTTGTTTCCTCGAAAGCCTTGCCAGGCGCCTGGTTCTGCAACCTGTCGCGATTCAGGGCAACCGTTGCGGTAATGAAGCGCTGCTGCATCCGACGATCCTTAGGGTAAAACAATGCCGCCAGCGAATTCAGGCTTTCGCCGGGCAGCATCTGCCACTCTATCGAAGTATTGCCTGAATTCTGGGCGAGCTCGCCGGCAAGCACTGTGCCGGCTGTGCACAGCAACGAACCAATCACCAACACGTTAACGAGCGACTTCCACATAGCCGAACTCCTGTTTATCCAAATCATTATCATGCAAATGCTGCCAGATAGGCACGAGCGCGCATTATCGCCTGACGCACCTGCTGCGGCGCTGTACCGCCGATATGGTTGCGGCTGGCAAGCGAACCTTCCAGCGTCAGCACCTCAAAAACATCGTCACCAACCAGTGCGGAAAAAGCTTGCAGATCGGCCAACGAGAGGTCGGCAAGATCGCAATTCCGGGCTTCCGCATGCCGTACCGCACGGGCAACCGCTTCGTGTGCATCGCGGAATGGCAGGCCCTTTTTTACCAGATAATCGGCCAGATCGGTTGCCGTGGCAAATCCTTCCGCAGCGGCCAGACGCATTGCCGCCTGATCGACGGTAATGCCGCGCAGCATGTCGGCGTAGATTTCCAGCGTCACCAGCAAAGTATCCGCGGTATCGAACAGCGGCTCCTTGTCTTCCTGATTGTCCTTGTTGTATGCCAGCGGCTGCGACTTCATCAAGGTCAGCAGCGCGACCAGATGGCCGTTGATGCGGCCGGTCTTGCCACGCACCAGCTCGGGAACGTCCGGATTCTTTTTCTGCGGCATGATGGAGGAGCCGGTGCAGAAGCGGTCGGCGATATCAATGAATCCGAATCGCGGGCTGGACCACAGGATCAATTCTTCCGAAAAGCGCGAGAGGTGCGTCATCACCAGCGCTGCCGCGCTGGTGAATTCGATAGCGAAGTCGCGATCCGACACGGCATCCAGCGAGTTTTCACAGACGCCGTCAAAGCCCAGCTCCTCCGCTACGCGCTCGCGGTCGATCGGATAGCTGGTGCCGGCCAACGCTGCCGCACCCAGCGGCAGCCGGTTGATGCGCTTGCGCGCATCGGTAAAACGCTCGGCATCGCGCTTCAGCATTTCGAAATAGGCCAACAGGTGATGCCCGAAAGTCACCGGCTGCGCCACCTGCAGATGGGTAAACCCTGGCATGACGGTATCGGCATGCTGCTCCGCGAGGTCGACGATGGATGATTGCAGCTTGCGTATGCCCGCCAGCACATCGTCCACCGTGGCGCGCAGCCACAGCCGCACGTCGGTCGCCACCTGGTCGTTGCGCGAACGGCCGGTATGCAACCGCTTGCCGGCATCGCCGATCTTGTCGGTCAGGCGTTTTTCGATGTTCAGATGGACATCTTCCAGATCGAGTAGCCATTCGAAAGTACCGGAACGGATTTCATCGCGTATCCCGGAAAGTCCTTGTTCGATCGCGGCAACGTCTTCCTGAGCGATAATGCCTTGTGCGCCCAGCATGCGGGCATGGGCGAGTGACCCCTGGATGTCGAACTCGGCCAGGCGCTTGTCGAATTCGACAGACGCCGTATAGCGCTTGACCAGTTCCGCCACGGGTTCGTTGAAGCGGCCGGACCAAGCCTTTGATTTATCTTGCATCGCGAAAAGTGATTACTAATAATGTGGAGAATGGCAAGTATAAATCAAAACCCCGTGCCGCTTTCCAACAAGCTTCCGGACCTGCGCAATCTGGGCGTGCAATTGCGCGTGCTGGTGCTGGCCAATCTCATGGCGATCATCGCCGCCGTATTGCGCTCCGAAACGCCTTCCGGCATGTGGCAGGAGCTACTGCAGATCTCGGCCGCGATGCAGCCAGTGCTGCTGTCCAGCATGCTGGTACTTTATGCTGCGCATCGCAGGCTGGCACGGTTGCCATATCGCCAAGGCGTGCTTGCGATATTCCTGCTCGTGCTGCTGCTGACCACGCTGTTGCAACTCGCTGCCGGGTGGCTGTTCGGGGCGGATGCCTCGCCTTCGCTGATCCGGTTATGGTTCTTCAGCATCGTCGTTACCGGCACCTTGCTGACCTACTTCAACATGCGCGGGCGCGCGCTTTCCCCGGCCATTACCGAGGCCCGGCTGCAAGCACTGCAGGCGCGCATTCGCCCGCACTTCCTGTTCAACAGCATCAATGCGGTGCTATCGTTGATCCGCAGCGATCCGCTGCGTGCCGAAACCGCGCTGGAAGACCTGGCCGACCTGTTCCGCGTGCTAATGGGTGACAATCGCCAATTGGTGCCGCTGGAAGGCGAGCTGGCGCTGTGCCGCCAATATCTTGCCCTGGAAAAACTGCGCCTGGGAGAACGGCTCAAGCTGGTGTGGCATATCGACCATATGCCCAATGAGGCGCTGGTACCGCCTTTGCTGTTGCAACCGCTGCTGGAGAACGCGGTTTATCATGGCATCGAACCTTCGCAGGAGGGAGGTGAGGTCGTGATCGATATCTATCGCAAAGGGAAAGAGGTGCACTTGGCGCTCAGCAACCCCTATCGCCGCGACGGCACTCACCATAGCGGCAACAAGATGGCGCTTTCCAATATCCGGGAGCGGCTAGCGCTACATTTCGATGCCGAAGCACAGCTTAAAACCAGGGTAACCGACCACCAGTACCACGTGCATATCGTGATTCCTTACCGGACCGAACCATGAGCGACGACGCACTTCTTAAAATCCTGATCGCCGACGACGAGCCGCCCGCGCGCAATCGCCTGCGTGAAGTGCTTTCCGAAATCCCGGGCACGCAGGTCATCGCCGAAGCTGGCAACGGCAAGGAAGCGCTGGCAATGGCTGCCGAGAACCTGCCGCACGTGATGCTGCTGGATATCCGCATGCCCGAGATGGATGGCATCGAAGCCGCCGAGCACTCGCTCAAGCTTTATCATCCGCCGGCGGTCATTTTTACCACCGCCTACGATATGCATGCGATGCAGGCATTCGAGATGAACGCCGTTGATTACCTGCTCAAGCCGATTCGCAAGGAACGCCTGAGCAATGCTCTTAAAAAAGCCCGCGCCCTGCTGCCTGCGCAAATGGGTGGGATCAAGCACTTGCGGCCACAGCGCACGCATTTCAGCATTTCTGAGCGCGGGCGCATCCTGCTGATTCCCGTGCACGACGTCATCTATCTGCGTGCCGAACTGAAATACCTGACGGTGCGCACCGCGGAGCGCGAATACCTGGTCGAAGATTCGCTCACCAATATCGAGCGGGAATTCCCCGATCTGTTCGTGCGGCTGCACCGCAATTGCCTGGTCGCGCAGAACTCCATCCGGGGCTTCGAGAAACGGCATAACGAGGAAGGGGAAAGCCACTGGGTGGCGATGCTCAAGGAGTTGCCGGAAACCTTGCCGGTTAGCCGCCGGCAACAGCACATCGTGCATGAGCTCGGGGGATAACCTGATAAAATCCCGTCTCTGCCAACGTTAACGACTTTTCTCCCGTCATGAATACTCCCCCCCGCAAACTGGTCATCGCTTCACGCGAAAGTGCGCTTGCCATGTGGCAGGCCCGCCATATCCAGGCGCGTCTGCAAGCGCTGTATCCGGACACCGTCGTGGAAATCCTGGGCATGACGACCACCGGCGACCAGATCCTGGATTCCCCGCTGGCACGCATCGGCGGCAAGGGTCTGTTTGTGAAGGAGTTGGAACAGGCGCTGGCCGATGGACGCGCGGACCTCGCGGTACATTCGATGAAAGATGTACCGATGAACCTGCCGGAAGGGTTCGCGCTGGCCGCGACCGGCGAGCGCGAAGATCCGCGCGACGCCTTCGTTTCCGTCCATCACCAGTATCTGGAAGACTTGCCGCACGGCAGCGTGGTCGGCACCTCCAGCCTGCGCCGCCAGAGCCAGTTGCAGGCGCGCTTTCCGCATCTGCAAATCGAATCCCTGCGCGGCAACCTGCAAACCCGGCTGCGTAAACTGGACGAAGGCCAATACGCCGCCATCATCCTCGCTGCGGCGGGCTTGAAGCGCCTGGGCCTGGGGGAGCGCATCACGCAATTGATCAGCGCCGAACATAGCATTCCCGCCGTCGGACAAGGCGCGCTGGGCATTGAGATCCGCGCCGATCGCGACGACATGCGCACACTGCTGGAGCCGCTGAATCATGCCGATACGGCTGCCTGCGTCGAGGCCGAGCGCGCCATGAGCCGCGCACTTGCGGGCAGTTGTACCGTACCGCTGGGAGCCTATGCGCACATCGAAAACGGCATGTTGCACATGACCGGCTTCGTTGCCAGCACCGACGGCAAGGAGATGGTGCGCGATTTTGTCGACGGTGCCCCGAAAGATGCCGATGCGCTGGGCCGCACACTGGCGCAGAAATTGATCAACCACGGCGCCGATCGTATCCTGGCCGCGCTCGAGCATGCCTGACAAGGCGCTGGCGGGATGCGGCATTGCCATCACCCGCCCTGTTGACCAGGCACAACCTCTCGCCGAACTGATCAGTCTCAGCGACGGAAAGCCGATTTACTTTCCGCTGCTCGCCATTTCCCCGCTTGAAGATTACTCGGCATTCGACCAGGTTCTGACGGGCTTGGCTGACAGCGACTGGGCGATTTTCATCAGCTCCAATGCCGTAGAACAAAGCATGCCGCGCATCCTGGAACGCTATCCGGTGTTGCCGCCAAATTTGCGATTTGCCGCCATTGGCCCTGCCACAGCCGAAGAACTCAGTTCATACGGAATTCGACAGGTGTTGATACCTGAGAGCCGCTACGACAGCGAAAGCTTGCTGGCCCTGCCGCAAATGCACGACATGCAACACCGGCGCGTAATGATTTTCCGCGGCGTAGGCGGGCGAGAACTGCTCGCCGAAACACTGCGCGAGCGCGGTGCGCAAGTGACGTTTGCGGAATGCTACCGCCGCGTCAATCCCCAGCGGGATGCCGGCGATTTGCCCATCCTGTGGCAAAATGCGCAATTGCATGCGCTGGTCGTCACCAGCAGCGAAGCCCTGCGCAATCTGCTTCAATTGGCCGGCGATGCCCGCTGGCTGCGCGAGACATTGCTGTGCGTTAATCATCCGCGCATCGCCGAGACGGCACGCGCACAGGGACTACGTGTAGCCATCGCCGATGCGCCGGGCGACGAAGCCATGCTGCAATGCCTGATCCACCACTTGCAGGATCGAACAACAATATGAGTGAAGACAGCAACCTCCCCGAATCCCCCAAGCCCGCCGGGCTGGTCGCGCAAATTGCGCTGATCCTGGCCGCCCTCGCGCTGGCCGGAGCCGTATGGCAATGGCTGGACAGCCGGCAGCGCACGATAGAGCTGGAGCAAACGCTCACTCAGCGCCTAAGCCAATTCGATGAACGCAATCGCGAAGGGCTGGTGCTGTCAAAACACGCCGAAGAAAACGCCGCGCAGGCCGCTGCCAAGGTGACCTTGCTGGAACAACGGCTCGAAGAATCCCGGGCGCAGCAGGAAGCCTTGCAGACGCTGTACCTCGAGCTCGCCAACAATCGCGACGAATGGACGATATCGGAAGTCGAACAATTGCTGATCGTCGCCAGTCAGCAATTGCAGTTAGCCGGCAACGTCAAACCCGCCCTGCTCGCACTGCAAACCGCCGATGCCCGCCTGCAGCAACTCGACAAGCCGCAGGTGATCGCGCTGCGCAAGATTATCGGCCGCGACATCCAGCGCCTGCAGGCATTGCCCAGCGTGGATATCGTCGGCATGAGCCTGCGGCTGGAAGCCTTGGTGGATGCCGCAGACAAATTGCCGCTTGCCAGCGACCGCCATCCGCTACCGGAAAAAACGCCGCTACCCGATTGGGATTCCAATCCATGGCGTCGGCTAACGCAGGAAATCTGGCAGGACATCCAGCGTCTGGTGCGTGTCGAGCGCATGGACCAGCCGGAGCTTCCGTTGCTGGAACCGGAGCAAGCCTATTTCCTGCGCGAAAATCTCAAGCTGCGGCTGCTGACCGCTCGCATCGCGCTGTTACAGCATGACGAAACCACCTACCGCACGGACCTGCAACTGGTCGGAAACTGGCTCAAGCGCTATTTCAACACGCAGGACTCCTCGTCCCGGACGGCCCTGGCTACCTTGCAGCAGCTTTCGTCCAGCGACATTTCCATCGAAATTCCGGAGGTCAGCGAAAGCCTTAACGCCGTCAGCCAATACAAACTCTCGCTAGAGCGGAAGAAACCTTGAGATTTCTGATCGGACTGCTTTTCATCCTGATCGTCGCGGTCGCGCTTTCGCTCGTGGCCGGCTCCAACGAAGGCTATGTGCTGGTCGTCCAGCCGCCTTACCGCGTCGAAATTTCGCTCAACCTGCTGGTGATTCTGCTGGTTGCCGGATTTTTCTTCATGCATGGCGTGCTGCGCCTGGTGCAATACACGCTCAACCTGCCCGAGAACGTGCGCAACTATAAGCGCGAGCAACGCCGCAAGACCGCCCATGCGTCATTGCTTGAAGGGTTGCACGCACTGGTGGAAGGCCGCTATGCCAAGGCGGAAAAAGCGGCAGCCAACGCACTCGATCTGGGCGAGGATGCCGGCCTCAGCGCGCTGATCGCCGCGCGCGCCGCGCACAAGATGAAACTGCTGGGCAAGCGTGATTACTATCTGGCCGAAGCCGAACGGCTGGCACCGGACGCAAGTCTCGCACGCTTGCTGACGCAGGCCGAGCTGCTACTGGACGAGCGCCTGTACGCATCCGCCCTGCGCACTTTGCAGCAGCTGGAAAAAATCGAGGCCAACCACATCCCCGCACTGAAACTGCAATTGAAAGCGCATCAACGCCTCGGCAATTGGGAACAGGTGCTGGCGGTACTCAACCAATTGGAAAAACGCAGCGCCATCGAACCCATCCATCTGCAGCAGGTTCGCTACCATGCGCATGCGCAACTGATCGAACGCCGCACCGGCAATAGCGAGGAATTGCTCCTCTATTGGAACAAGTTGCCGGAAGCCGAGCGGCTGGAAACGCAGTTGGCCCGGGTGGCGGCCAATGCATTCATCGCTGCGGGAGAAGGCGCTGCCGCTGCAAAACTTGTCGAAATGAGCCTGACCCGGCAGTGGGACAGCGCACTGGCTGCGTTATATGGCGATTGCGCCGGCGAAGACACAGTCAAGCAATTGCAGCAGGCCGAATTCTGGCTGCAAAGCCACCATGGCGACGCCGGGCTGCTGCTGTCCCTGGGCAATCTGTGCATCCGCCAGGAGCTTTGGGGAAAAGCGCAAAGCTATCTGGAAGCCAGCCTCAGCGTAAAGCCGGGCAGCGCCGCGCACCTGGCGCTGGCGCGGCTGCTGGAACGGAT
The DNA here is from genome assembly GCA_035460905.1 of Methylophilaceae bacterium. Classification (GTDB taxonomy): domain Bacteria; phylum Pseudomonadota; class Gammaproteobacteria; order Burkholderiales; family Methylophilaceae; genus MM2. Next base: position 13,308 of record DATHWE010000127.1, read on the forward strand.
GGGGAATCAGGAAGAGGCGTACCGGCATTACCGGTACAGCCTTGAACACGCGCTGCGTTAAACGGCGACTTTGGCCGGAACCGGCGGTGCAAACGTAAACGCGTCGGAGAAAAATTCTTCATGCGGCAAACCGGCAGCCACGAAATCCTTGTGCGCGGCTTCCACCATCGCCGGCGCACCGCAGCAATAAACCTGGTAGCCGCTCAGATCGGGATGATCCTGCAGCACCGCCTGGTGCACGAAGCCGGTACGGCCGCCCCAATCGTCTTCCGGACGCGGATCGGAAAGAACCTTCACATACTCGACACCATTTTCTGCCTGCCATTTCTTCGGCAGATCAGCCATATACAGATCGCGTAACGCCAACGCTCCCCGATACAGCGTCATCTTGCGCTGCATCTTGTGGTGCAGGGCGTGCTCGATGATGCCTTTGATCGGTGCAAAACCGGTGCCGCCGGCAACGAAGATGATCGGCTTGGCGCTATCCTCGCGCAGATAGAAGCTGCCCATCGGGCCTTCCAGCCGCAGTATGGTTTTTTCCTGCATTTCATTGAAAACGTATTCGGTGAATTGTCCGCCCGGGATCAATCGCAGATGCAATTCGAGCATTTCGTCATTGTGCGGCGCGTTGGCCAGCGAAAAGGCACGTCGCTTACCGTCCTTGAGCAGGAATTCGACATACTGCCCGGCCAGGAACTGCATGCGTTCGTTGCTCGGCAGCTTCAATGTCATGACGATCACGTCGTGCGCCACGTGTTCCAGTTTCTGCACACGGCACGGCATGATGCGCGAACGGATCGCGCTGCCGACCGTCACTTCGCGACACTCGATAGCAAGATCGCTTTGCGGCTGGGCACAGCAGAACAGGGCCTTGCCCTCCGCGATTTCCTTTTCGCTCAGCGCGTGCTCCTGATAAGCATTGTGGCGCACCTGACCCTCCAGCACCTTTCCTTTGCAGGCTCCGCACGCGCCATTACGGCAACCGTAGGGAATATTGAAACCCGCTTCCAGCGCGGCATTGAGAACCGTGTCCCCGGCCGGAACCGAGAATTGATGGCCGCTGGGCTGGATGGTGACCCTAAAAGACATGCTTATCCTTTGAATACGTGGAGAAAAACGCGCAGTTTACCATACCGGAAGCACTAATCTTCCCGACGCCATTGGCCCTCGATGACGCCATCGTCCATCGGCGGTTTGCGCGATGTCGGCAGCGGCACAATCAGCAACAGCAAAGCGGCCACATCGCTCAGCACGCCCGGAAGGATCAGCAATATGCCGGCAATCATTTTTTTCGCGCTGGTCAGCAGGGCCAGGACCGGATGGCGGCCTTCCTGCAGCGTCTGGATCAAGCGCGCGAAAACAACGATGCGCTCCTCCATGATCAGTGCCGCGCCGAAAGCGGCGCTGAGCAGCAAATAACCAAGCACCCACCAGCCGTAGCGAGAGGCCAGCTCGAACAGTACCATCACCTCCAGCACAGGGAATGCGAGTAAAATCAGCAAAATGAGCAGCATGCGCATCGATGACAACCTTATAAATATGGATAAAATTCTTGTAGTGAGCACCCTGCCGGACCAGGAAAGCGCAACCCGGCTGGCGGAGATATTGATCAGTCGTGGACAGGCGGCGTGCGTAAACGTTCTTTCGCCCTGTATTTCAATCTACCATTGGCAGGGCAAAACCGAAAGCGCTCAGGAAGTACCCATGCTGATCAAGACCACACAAGAAAAATATGTCGATGTCGAGCGGACTATCCGCGAACACCATCCTTATGAACTTCCCGAAATCATCTCGGTCCCAATCGCGGGCGGACTTCCCGCCTATCTGGACTGGATTTCCAAAGAAACCTCCCGCTGAGCCTGCCGTCTTCATGTTACGTCTTTTCATTCTATTAGGCTGCCTGCTGGCAGCGCCCGCCCTTGCGGAAAACGGCCGAGCCCTGTTCGTCGATCCGCCGGCCCAGACCGTCCTCGAACCCGACCAGGCATTCGGCCTCAAAATCGAAGCGCTCGATGGCAAGACGTTGAAGGCTCATTTTGAAGTCGCTCCCGGCCACTACCTGTACCGCGAGCGCATCAGCTTCAAGGTAAAGGAAGGATCCACCAGCAGTATCGCTGCCGTCGAGTTGCCGCAAGGTGAGTCCAAGAATGACCCCAACTTCGGTGAAATGCTGGTGTTCCATCAAAGCTTCGACGCCCGCATCCTGCTCAGCCACACAGGCGCCACACCCCGTCAGCTGACGTTGCTGGCAAGCTATCAGGGCTGCAGCGACCAGGGCTTGTGCTATGCGCCCATTCGCAAAACACTGCAGGTCGACCTGCCATCCGCAGATGCCGATAGTGCCGGTACCGGAACCAGTAGTGAAACCGATCGCATTCGCACGTTGCTGCAAGGCGGCAAGCTATGGCTGATTGTTTTGGGCTTCTTCGGCTTCGGGTTGCTGCTGTCGCTGACGCCCTGCGTATTTCCGATGATCCCCATCCTGTCCGGCATCATCGTCGGACAAGGTCAGCATCCCACACGTATGCATGCGTTCAATCTCTCCGTCGCATACACGCTGGGTATGGCGGTGAGTTACACCCTGGCCGGTATCGCCGCCGCGTTCTCGGGACATCTGATCAGCTCGGCGCTGCAAAATCCATGGGCGCTCGGATTCGGCGCATTGGTATTCGTCCTGCTGGCGCTGTCGATGTTCGGTTTCTATGAACTGCAATTGCCAAGCTCGCTGGAAAGCCGGCTGGTCAATGTTACCAACCGCATCAAGGGCGGCAGATTCATCAGTGTATTCGCCATGGGTGCACTCTCGGCGCTGATCATGAGCCCTTGCGTCGCTGCACCGCTGGCGGGCGCACTCCTTTATATCGGTCAAAGCCATGATGTGGTGTTGGGCGGCGTGGCGCTGTTTGCGATGTCGCTGGGCATGGGCGTCCCCTTGCTGCTGCTGGGCGCATCTGCCGGCGCCATCTTGCCCAGGAGTGGGCCGTGGATGAACGCCGTGCGCAATTTCTTCGGCGTAGTCATGCTGGGCATGGCGATATGGCTGATCGGCCCCGTCATCCCCGCGCCGCTGCAACTGGCGCTGTGGTCGGCGCTGCTGATCGTACCGGCGATCTATCTGCATGCGCTCGATGGCCTCCCGCCGCGCGCGAGCAATTGGGCTAAGCTGTGGAAAGGCGTCGGCCTCATGCTGCTGGTCGCCGGTATCGCGTTGCTAGTGGGTGCGCTTTCCGGCAGCCGCAATCCGCTGCAACCGCTGGCCGGGCTGCGAGCTGCAGCTGGCAGCGTCGAGCACGTTCCCGCATTGCCGTTTCAGCGCGTGAAAAACGTCGCTGAACTGGACAAGGCCGTGCAGCAGGCACAGGGCAAGTTCGTGATGCTGGATTTCTATGCCGACTGGTGCGTCGCCTGCAAGGAGTTCGAGCAATTCACCTTTATCGATCCGCGCGTGCAAAAGCTGCTGCAAAATGCCGTGCTGCTGCAAGCCGATGTGACACAAAACGGTCCGGACGATACCGCCCTGCTTTCCCGCTTCGGTTTGTTCGGCCCGCCCGGCATCATCTTCTACGATCCCCAAGGCAATGAAATTCCGGCCGCTACCGTGATCGGCTATCAGGATGCCGATAAATTCCTGGTCACGCTCAATACCGTTTACGGCAGCAAGGAGGGCGAATGCGCACCATCGCTCGCGTGCTGATCGTCCTTCTGGTACTGGCTGCCGTGGTACTGCTGGCATTCCGGGTGCTGGTTCCCGCAACTGGCATCGCAACCAAGGAAGTCGCTACTATCCGTCCTGTCGAGGCGCTTTTTGCCGCGAGCTTTCCGGATCAGCATGGCACAACGCAGTCGCTCGGGCAGTGGCGCGGCAAAGTGGTAGTAGTCAACTTCTGGGCAACCTGGTGCCCGCCCTGCCGGGAAGAAATGCCCGAACTTTCGGCATTCCATGAGCAATACCGTTCCAGGGACGTGGTCGTGCTGGGAATTTCAACCGATGATGTCGCTAAAATCCGCGATTTCGCCAAAGAGTCGCCCACGAGCTACCCTTTGCTTGCTGGTGATTTCGAAGCAATGAGTCTGGCTGAAAGTCTCGGCAATAATAAAGGTATCCTTCCCTATACTGTCCTGATACGCCGCGACGGCAGCATTGCCGGGGCCTATCTCGGGCGCGTAGACATGAAAATCCTGGAAACTGATGTGCTCGCTCTGATCAAGGCGCGATAAGCAATTGTAATTGCTGTAATTTCGCTTATCTTCAGCGAATTCGCTAGACAATACCCCCCGATCTGCGGCAAACTTGCCACCTTGCAAACCATTCACTGGCTGAAAAAACCACCTGAAATGGCTGAAAAAACAGGCATCAAATCCATCGTCGTCCTGCATGGCCCCAACCTGAACCTGCTCGGTTTAAGAGAGCCGGAACATTATGGCAAGGCCACTCTGGAAAGTATCAATGCCCGATTATCCGAACGCGCACGTTCGGCCGGCGTTGCGCTCGAAGCATTCCAGAGCAACAGCGAAGCCGATCTCGTCGGCAAGGTTCAATCCCTGGCAGGCAACAAGGCCGATTTTATCCTGATCAATCCTGCCGCGTTCACCCATACATCCGTCGCGCTGCGCGACGCGTTGGCGGCAGTCAAGATACCGTTTATCGAAGTTCATCTTTCCAACGTACATGCCCGGGAAGCTTTCCGTCATCACTCCTATTTCTCCGACATTGCCGTCGGCGTCATTTGTGGACTGGGCGCGCAAGGCTACGAGCTGGCGCTGGAATACGCTCTCAACGCATTAGGCTCAACAGAGGTTTAACATGGATCTGCGCAAACTAAAAAAACTGATCGATCTGGTCGAGGAATCCGGCATTGCCGAACTGGAACTGACCGAGGGCGAGGAAAAAGTCCGCATCAGTCGTCAGCCGGCTAGTGGTCAGCAGCAATTCTATCCCTACATGCAGCAACCCATGATGCATATGGCACCGCCTGCAGCAGCCACGGCTGCCGTAGCGCCTGTCGCAGATAACCCTACGCCCGTGATCGAAGGTCACGTGGTGAAATCGCCGATGGTCGGCACGTTCTACCGCTCGCCGTCACCGGAATCCAAGGCATTTGTCGATGTCGGCTCCAGTGTTTCCTCGGGCGATACGCTTTGCATCATCGAGGCCATGAAGCTTTTGAATGAAATCGAGTCGGACCATAGCGGCGTCATCAAGGCCATCCTGGTCGAAAACGGCCAACCCGTCGAATACGGCGAACCGTTGTTCATCATTGGCTAAACAGAGGATTTCCCATGTTTGAGAAAGTCCTCATCGCCAATCGGGGGGAAATCGCCCTCCGCATCCAGCGAGCCTGCCGCGAGCTGGGCATCAAGACGGTCGCCGTCCACTCCGAAGCCGACCGCGAAGCCAAATACGTCAAACTGGCGGATGAGTCGGTCTGTATCGGTCCGGCACCCTCCAGCCAGAGCTATCTCCATATTCCCGCGGTCATTAGCGCTGCCGAAGTTACCGATGCCGAAGCGATCCATCCCGGCTACGGTTTCCTGTCGGAGAATGCGGATTTTGCCGAACGCGTAGAACAGAGCGGTTTCATCTTCATCGGCCCGCGCCCCGAGACCATACGCCTGATGGGCGACAAGGTGAGCGCCAAGGATGCCATGCGCAAAGCCGGCGTGCCTTGCGTGCCAGGTTCCGAGGGTGCATTGCCGGATGATCCGGACGAAATCCTGAAGACCGCCAAGCAGATCGGTTATCCGGTCATCATCAAGGCTGCCGGCGGCGGCGGCGGCCGCGGCATGCGCGTGGTGCATACCGAAGCGGCGCTGCTGGCATCGGTCAACATGACCAAGGCAGAAGCCCAAGCCGCTTTCGGCAACCCCATGGTGTACATGGAAAAATTCCTGGAACAGCCGCGCCATATCGAAATCCAGGTGCTGGCCGACGAGCATGGCAACGCCGTGTATCTGGGCGAACGTGACTGCTCCATGCAGCGTCGTCACCAGAAGGTGCTGGAAGAAGCGCCGGCACCCGGCATCGACCGCAAGCTGATCGCCGTCATCGGCGAACGCTGCGCGGAAGCCTGCCGCACCATCGGTTATCGCGGTGCAGGTACGTTCGAGTTCCTGTACGAGAACAATGAGTTCTATTTCATCGAAATGAACACGCGCGTGCAGGTCGAGCACCCAGTCACCGAACAGGTCACCGGCATCGATATCGTGCAGACCCAACTGCTCGTCGCGGCCGGCAAGAAACTGCCTTTCAAGCAGAAGGACATCCATCTGCGCGGTCACGCCATCGAATGCCGCATCAATGCCGAAGACTCGCATACGTTCGTGCCCTCCCCCGGCCGCATTACAGGCTTCCATATGCCTGGAGGCCCTGGCGTTCGCGTCGATACGCATGCCTATCACAACTACATGGTGCCATCGCATTACGACTCCATGATCGGCAAGCTGATTACCTACGGCGACACGCGCGAGCAAGCCATCGCCCGCATGCGCATCGCGCTGTCGGAAATGGTCGTGGAAGGCATCAAGACCAATATTCCGCTGCATAGCGAATTGATGAATGACGCGGCTTTCCACCAGGGCGGTACGAGCATTCATTACCTGGAGAACAAGCTCGGTATCGTCAGCAAATAATGGCTTGGCAATCGCTTGAAATCACCGCGGGTGAAGACGTCGCCGAAACCCTCAGCGATGCGCTGATGGAGTTGGGTGCGCTGTCGGTCAGCATCGAAGACGCGGACGCTCAGACCGACAACGAGAAGCCGATCTTCGGTGAACCGGGTGAAGCTCCACCCGGTATCTGGCGTCACAACGTGGTCAGCGCGCTGTTCGATGCCGAAGCCGACATCTCGGATGTCATGCAGCAATTGTCGGAGGCAACCGGCATGCGCAATCTCGGCTACACGGTACAGACGGTTGCCGAACAGGACTGGGTACGGGCCACGCAATCGCAGTTCGATCCGATCCGCATCCGCGACGACTTGTGGATCGTGCCTTCCTGGCACGTCGCCCCCAATCCGGATGCTCTCAATATTGTGCTCGATCCCGGTCTGGCGTTCGGCACCGGCAGTCATCCGACCACCCATTTGTGTCTCGCCTGGCTCGCAGACAATCTGCAAGCCGGCGAAACCGTGCTCGACTACGGTTGCGGCTCCGGCATCCTCGCGATTGCCGCCAAGCGGCTGGGCGCGGGCGAAACGCTGGGCGTGGATATCGATCCGCAAGCCATGGTGTCGAGCCGCTTCAATGCCGACAACAATCAGGCCGACGTCCGTTTCGTGCTGCCCGACGAAATGCCGACCTTCGTGGCCGACGTGGTCGTCGCCAACATTCTCGCCAGCCCGCTCAAGGTGCTGGCACCGGCGCTGGCTGCGCACTGCCGGGCCGGCGGGCGCATCGCGCTTTCCGGCATCCTGCGCGAACAGGCCGACGATGTCGCCGCCATCTATAGCGAATGGTTCGATATGAACGCGCCGCTTCCACTGGATAATTGGGTACTGGTCACAGGCCGGAAAAAATGAGCCTGCTCACAAGCTGCCCCGCCTGCGGCACGGTGTTTAAAGTCCAACCCGAGCAACTGGTACCCAGCCGCGGCGATGTCCGCTGCGGCAACTGCGGGCAGATTTTCAATGCGCTGCAATCCCTGAGCGTCGCCGAAACCCCTCCTGAATCACCGGCAACAACGGATACCTCTCCCGAGCATGCAGGCAGCGATACCGAAATCATAAATATCGATATCGGCACTACGGAAACAGCCTTCGAGGTTGCGCCGGAACAATCGCAACCTGCACCTGCACCGGAGCCGGAGCCGGAGCCGGAGCCGGAGCCGGAGCCGGAGCGCAAGATTGTCGCGCCGCCTTTGCCCACACTTCAACCTACTCCGCCTCGTCCCCGCAAAGACAATAAGGATAAAAGGAAACGTATTTCTGTACGGTTATGGATACCCTTGTGCTTGCTGCTGGCACTACTAGCCGTCGGTCAAACGATCTATTTCCTGCGCTCGGAAATAGCCGTCTGGCTGCCTCAGGCCAAACCCGGCCTTATTCAGGTCTGCGCATTGTTCGGATGCAAGGTCGAACTGCCGCGCAATGCACAACTATTGAGCATCGACGACTCCGATCTGCAGGAGCATGCCGAACAAAAGGATGTTTTCGTGCTTTCCGCAACCATCGTCAATCGTGCGCGCTATACGCAAGCGTATCCGCAGCTGGAACTGACGCTGACCGATATCCACGACAAACCCCTTCTGCGCCGCACGCTGCAGCCGCAGGAGTACCTGCCGTCAGGCACCGACCTGGAAGCCGGGCTGGCTAACGGAAGCGACGTGCACATCACTCTGCCGTTTACGGCGGTCGGCATTGCCGCTACCGGCTACCGCGTTTATGTGAGCTATCCCTAGTCGCGCCGCGTGCCTACTGCAACCCATGACAACGTGTTAGCATAATTCCCAAAATCAGGACAACCGCGATGACTGCCCCTAAAACACTTTCCGAAACTAAAGTCGACAATATTGGCCGGGCCGCGGCCAAACTGCACCGTTTATTGAAAGAGCTTGGCCACGCAAAGGGATTGCAGCAGTCTGCGGCCACCATGCCCGACGCGCGCGACCGTCTCAGCTTCATCGATCAGACCATGCACGAGGCATCCGAGAAAACCATCAGCGCTGTCGAGAACTCGCTGCCCCTTACTGTGAATACACGCAATACCTGCGCCGACCTGGCAGAGCGCCTTTCCGACGCACCAGAACTGGCGCACCATGCCCTGGTACAGGAAGCCGTGTCGCAAATGGGTGAAATCGCCGCCGCAGAAGAAATGCTGCGCCACAACCTGCTGCAGATCATGGAAGCACAGGAGTTTCGCGACGTGGCTGGGCAGATGGTCAACAAGATTCTCGATGCCGCACAGGAAGTAGAGAAAATCCTGCTCGATATCCTGCGTGAAAATGCGCCGGACAGCGAGACTGGCTCGCTCATCCGCTCCGACGGCCTGACGGCCGGCCCATCCATGCGCGCGCAAGCCGATGGCGTCAGCGGCCAGGATGAGGTGGATGATTTGCTGGCCTCCATGGGCTTCTAATTCCATTATTTCCGCACTACAAGTGTGCGCCTGCCTGTTTTCATGGTGCACACTTGCCTTCCCCTCCATAGAAAACCATCTCCATACCCACACCCATCTACTTGATTTTAAGTATATTTCAGCAGTTGGCACAGCTGTTGCTATCAATGCCAAAGAGATTAATTTTTTTAGGTGCGCCATGCTCCGTGTCATGCTTGTCGACGAGAATTTGGAGCGTTCCGCTCCATTGCAGCAATACCTTGTCGAGGCCGGATATAACGTAGTCGGTCAGCTTTCCGATACTGCGGACCTGAACAAGGCTGTTGCCCAGATGCAGCCGGACGTGATCATTATCGATACCGAATCGCCCAGCCGCGACACGCTGGAGCATATTTGTGTGGTAAGCCGCGATGATCCGCGGGCCATCGTGATGTTTGCGCATGACGGCGAAACCGAGAAGATCCGGGCCGCGACGCGAGCTGGGGTTTCTGCATACGTAGTTGGCGGTCTCGATAATTCGCGGCTGAAGCCGATCATGGATGCGGCGATGGTGCGCTTCGAAGAGTACCAGGCACTACGCAACGAGTTGGAAACGACCGCCATCAAGCTCGCGGAGCGCAAGACGATAGATCGCGCCAAGGGAATTTTGATGAAACAACGCGGACTGGATGAGGATGCGGCTTACCAGTCCTTGCGCAAGCTGGCGATGCAACGCGGTGTGCGCATGGGAGAAATCGCCAACCAGGTAATCCAGGCCGCCGAGTTGCTGGCCTGACCGAATTGCATTAAACGGGAATGCCCAATGATGGGCGAACTCGTGGGGTTTAAGCATGCCGACGTCGGCATGCGCACAAGACAAAGGCGTCTTTCTGTCGATCCTGAATACCAGGGTCGACGGAAGGACGCCTTTTTTGTTTTCTGACGTTTTTATTTGACATTAAAGATGCAATCGAAAGGAGCACTACATGAAGTTCATCGATAAGAAACCGGAAGCGCTGCCAACCAGCCCGGAACGCCGCCAATTCCTGCAAGGCGCTGCGGCTGCAGCCGGCGCTGCTGCAGTGGTGGGCATGGGTTCGCTGGGTATCCAGAAAGCAGCGTGGGCCGCCGGTTCCGATGCCCCCGAACTGACCGAAGTGAAGATCGGCTTCATTCCGCTCACCGATTGCGCACCTATTGCCGTGGCCGCCGCCATGGGTTTCGACAAGAAATACGGTATCAAGATCACCCCGTCCAAGGAAGCTTCCTGGGCTGGCGTACGCGACAAGCTGATCAACGGCGAATTGCATGCTGCCCATGTGCTGTACGGCATGATGTACGGTGCACAGCTCGGCATCGGCGGTCCGCAAAAGGACATGAACGTGCTGCTGACGCTGAACCACAACGGTCAGGCCATCACACTTTCCAACCAGCTCAACGAAAAGGGCGTCAAGGACGGCCCGACCCTAAAGCGCATGCTGGACAACGAAAACCGCGACTACACCTTCGCCCAGACCTTCCCCACCGGCACCCATGCGATGTGGCTCTACTACTGGCTGGCGACCTACGGCATCAACCCGTTCAAGGACGTGAAAACCATCGTCGTGCCTCCTCCGCAAATGGTGGCCAACATGCGCGTCGGCAACATGGACGGCTATTGCGTCGGCGAACCGTGGAATGCACGCGCCATTTCCGACAAGATCGGCTTCACGGTCACGACCACGCAAGATATCTGGACCGACCACCCTGAAAAGGTGCTGGGCACGACTGCTGCCTTTACGGCGAAATACCCCAATACCACGCGCGCCATGATGATGGCCGTGCTGGAAGCCAGCCGTTATATCGATGCTACCGCCAACCGCGCTGCCGTCGCCAAACTGATTTCCAGCAAGTCCTACGTCAATGCGCCGGAAGAGGTGATCCTCGGCCGCTTCCTCGGCCACTATGACAACGGTATCGGCAAGAAGTGGGAAGACCCGAACTATATGAAGTTCTTCAACGATGGTAAGACACCCTTCCCTTACATCTCCGACGGCATGTGGTTTATGACCCAGCACAAGCGCTGGGGCCTGCTCAAGACCGATCCGGACTACCTCGCCGTGGCGAAGAAGGTCAACCGGACCGATCTGTACCGGGAAGCTGCTGGCGCCATGGGCATCAGCGTGCCGAAGGACGATATGCGCTCATCCAAGCTAATCGACGGCGTGGTGTGGGACGGCAAGGATCCCAAGGGCTATGCCAATTCGTTCAAGGTCAAGGTCTAGGAATCAATCAGGAAATAGGAGACGAATATGAGCGCAACTGTCGTAGCACTCAAGCCCGAGGCCACCGAAGCTGTTCCGGTGACCGAGAGCAAATCCGGGTCCACTCCTCCGCCGGTGGCGGAGGCAACCCCAGTTGCGGGAGAAAAGCGTCAACGCATCATGAATATATTGCGATCCATCACCCTTGCAGTGCTGCCGCCCATGCTGGGTTTGGCGTTTTTCATCCTGATCTGGGTCGGGATTTCACTGGTCGCTCCGGCTCTACCGGGTCCGGCCAAGACCTGGGATTCCGCCGTCGTGCTGTTTAGCGACCCGTTTTACAATAACGGGCCGAACGATCAGGGCATCGGCTGGAATATCCTATTCTCGCTGCAACGCGTAGGCACCGGCTTCGGCATGGCTGCCCTCATCGGCATCCCGCTGGGCTTCGTTCTCGGACGTTTCAAGTTCGTGAACGACATGGCTTCGCCCATCATCAGCCTGCTGCGTCCGGTATCCCCGCTCGCCTGGCTGCCGATCGGTCTGCTGGTGTTCAAGGCTGCCGACCCGGCTGCGATCTGGGTGATCTTCATCTCCAGCATCTGGCCGCTGGTGATCAACACCGCGATGGGCGTTTCCAAGGTGCCACAGGACTACCTCAACGTGGCGCGCGTGCTGAACCTGTCCGAGTGGAAGATCGCCACCAAGATCATGCTGCCTTCCGCCATGCCTTACATCCTGACCGGTATCCGCCTGTCCATCGGCGTGGCCTGGCTGGTGATCGTGGCCGCGGAAATGCTGACCGGCGGCGTGGGCCTGGGCTTCTGGGTCTGGGACGAATGGAACAACCTTAACGTCGAGCACATCCTGATCGCGATCTTCGTGGTCGGTATCGTGGGTCTCTTGCTCGAACAGGCGCTGCTGCTGCTCGCCAAGCGCTTTAACTACTAAGGAGTCGCATCATGGAAAAATATGTGTCCCTCGAGTATGTGGACATGGTCTTCAGCGGCCGTCAGGGCAAGTTCTGCGCACTGCGCGATGTGAACCTGTCCATCACGCAAGGCGAATTCGTGTCGGTGATCGGCCACTCGGGCTGCGGTAAATCCACCGTGCTTAACCTAATCGCCGGTCTCTTGATGCCGAGCAACGGCGTGATGCTGTGCGCCGGCCGCGAAATCGGCGGGCCCGGCCCGGAACGCGCGGTGGTGTTTCAGAACCACTCGCTGCTTCCCTGGCTGACCTGCTTCGACAACATCTACCTGGCCGTCGAACGCGTGTTCGGCAGCACGGAAGACAAGGCGTCGCTTAAGAAACGCACACATGAAGCGCTGGCGCTGGTTGGCCTGACGCATTCAGAGACGAAGTTCCCCAACGAAATTTCCGGCGGCATGAAGCAGCGCGTGGGCATCGCCCGTGCGCTGGCCATGGAACCCAAAGTACTGCTGATGGACGAGCCGTTCGGCGCACTGGACGCACTGACCCGCGCCCACCTGCAGGATGAGCTGCTGGGCATCGTGCAGCGCACTGGCAGTACGGTCGTCATGGTGACGCACGATGTGGACGAAGCTGTCCTGCTGTCCGACCGCATCGTGATGATGACCAACGGCCCGGCTGCGACGATAGGGGAAATTCTGACCGTTGACCTGGCACGCCCGCGCAATCGCCTGGAATTGGCTGAAAACCCGCAATACCACCACCTGCGCGGCGAGGTGTTACGCTTCCTGTATCAACGCGAAGCCAAGGCAGCCGCCTGAGTATTACAACAAAACCCAGATTCACTTACTTTCAATTAAAGAGGAAAACATGACCAAGCTTCGCAAAACTACCCTGGCTGGCCTCGTAGCCGCCGCCGTGATTGCCGTTCCGGCATACGCTGAGGAAGCTCCCGCGGCACCGACGGAGTACACCTTCCTGGACTCCGTCAAGGCCGGCAAGCCGCTGACCAACTTCCG
>DATHWE010000128.1:0-14200 GCA_035460905.1 Methylophilaceae bacterium
CAGTGTAGGCATAGAGCTGGCCGAAAGTGAGCTGGTTGTGGTGGTAGCGACGGTGCACCGGGTCCTGAGCGAAGTAGGCGAGGGTGTCGTTCATCCAGCCCATGTTCCACTTCATCGAGAAACCGATCCCGCCGAGTTACACGGGGCGGGAAATCATCGGCCAGGCGGTGGATTCCTCGGCGATGGTCAGCGCGCCCGGGAACTCGTCATGCACCATGACGTTCAGTTCCTTGAGAAAGTCGATGGCTTCCAGATTCTCGCGCCCGCCGAATTTATTGGGCAGCCATTCGCCATGCTTGCGCGAATAGTCGAGGTAAAGCATGGAGGCGACGGCGTCGACGCGCAGCCCGTCGATGTGGAATTCGTTAAGCCAGTAGTGCGCGTTGGCCAGCAGGAAGTTGCGTACTTCGTTGCGGCCGTAGTTGAAAATCAGCGTGCCCCAGTCCTGATGCTCGCCCAGGCGCGGGTCATCATGCTCATACAATGCCGTGCCGTCGAAGCGCGCCAATGCCCAGCTGTCCTTGGGGAAGTGGCCCGGTACCAAGTCGAGCAGCACGCCGATATCGGCGTCGTGAAAGGCATCGACGAAGGCGCGAAAATCGTCCGGGGTGCCGAAGCGGCTGGTTACGCCGAAATAGCCGGTGGTCTGGTAGCCCCAGGATTCGTCCAGCGGATGCTCGCTGATCGGCATCAGCTCAATATGAGTGAACCCCATCTCTTTTACATAGGGTACGAGTTGGTCAGCCAGTTCGCGGTAATTCAGGTAGCGATTACCGGGTCCGCGTTTCCATGAGCCAAGATGTACCTCGTACACATTCATGGGAGCGCGGAGCCAATCCGCAGTGGCGCGTTTTTCCAGCCAGCAATTATCCGACCAGCTGTAGGACATGCGATCTGTAACGCGTGCCGCCGTACCGGGGCGCATCTCGAAAGAAGCGCCATAGGGGTCGGTTTTGACAAGCAGATGACCGCTGTGGCGATTACGGATTTCGAACTTGTAGAAGTCGCCTGCGGTCAATCCTGGAATGAAAATGTCCCATACGCCGCTGGACCCATGGGCGCGCATGGGATGCACGCGGCCATCCCAGCGATTGAAATCGCCGATGACGCTGACGCGTTCAGCATTCGGAGCCCAGACAGCGAACTGCACACCGGAGACGCCTTGGTTTTCGGCGAGATGCGCCCCCAGCATTTGGTAGGCCTGGAGCAGGCGGCCTTCGCCGAAAAGATGCAGGTCGTGGGATGAAATCAGGCTGGTTAATGAATAAGGGTCATGGCGCTCAAACGTGTGGCCATCCTGCTCGATGCGCAGCAGGCAGGGACGGCGAGGTTGCTCCTTTCCACTCCAGACGAACAGGCCGTTTGCATTCGTGCGCTTGAGTTCTTCCCAGCCGTCGTTGATCTGCAGCCAGACGCGACTGGCATGCGGCAGAAAGGTACGGAAGAGGGGCTGTTCGCCGACGACTTGCAAGCCCAGCCAGGCAAAAGGGTTATGATGGCGCGCTTCCAGAATCAAAGCCAATTGTGGATCGTGCTTTTGTGCCATGAGGTTCACTTCGCGTTGTGAAAGAATTATGCTGGATCGGAGGTGAAAACCGTGTCTATAATGGAATCAACCGGCTCAGATACAGGCGCCAAGCCACATCTATAGACCCTACCATGCCCAACTATAAATCAGGAGAGGCAAAAATGCAGCAGGATTTATCATCTTCCCGTTTTGTTAGTGCGCTTACAAAAAATACCGTAGCGCTTATCCTTGCCGGCGGGAAGGGCTCTCGTTTGAAGGATTTGACCAACTGGCGCGCAAAGCCTGCGGTACCTTTTGGCGGCAAGTTTCGCATCATCGATTTTCCGCTTTCCAACTGCATCAACTCCGGTATCCGACGCATCGGCGTCGTCACCCAATACAAGGCGCACAGCCTGATTCAGCACATCCAGCGCGGCTGGGGTTTCCTGCGCGGCGAGTTCAATGAGTTCGTCGAATTGCTGCCGGCGCAGCAGCGTGTCGAGGAAGAGTGGTACAAGGGTACCGCGGACGCCGTATTTCAGAATCTTGATATTCTGCGCAACATGGGTTCGGAATATGTACTTATTCTGGCCGGCGATCATATCTACAAGATGGACTACGGCCAGATGCTGGCTGCGCACGTGCGCAACAAGGCTGATATGACGGTGGCCTGCCTCAACGTCCCGGTTGAAGAGGCGTTTGCATTTGGTGTGATGGGCGTGGATGAGGAGGATCGCGTCATCCGCTTCATTGAGAAGTCCCCGACGCCGGATACCATTCCAGGCGACCCGACGCAGTCCCTGGCCAGCATGGGCATATATGTCTTCAATGCGGCATTTCTGTACGAACAATTGATCCGCGATGCGGATGATCCTGACTCCTCGCACGATTTCGGTCATGACATCATTCCTCACATGATCAGCAAGTACCGCGTCTATGCGCATCGTTTTGCCGATAGTTGCGTCAATAGTCACGACGGCAAACACTACTGGCGCGACGTCGGTACCGTGGATGCTTATTGGGAAGCGAACATGGAGCTGATCAAGGTGACGCCGGAACTCAATATGTACGATGAATCCTGGCCGATCTGGACGTATCAGGCGCAGCTGCCGCCGGCAAAGTTCGTGTTCGACAATGACGAACGGCGCGGCAAGGCGGTGGATACCTTGGTGTCTGGGGGCTGCATCATCAGCGGGGCATGCGTGCGCCGCTCGGTGCTGTTCTCCAATGTGCACGTGCACAGCTATTCCGACATCGAGGATTCGGTAATTCTGCCTAATGTCGAAATCGGTCGGAACGTTGTGCTGAGAAAGGTTGTCATCGATAAAGGCGCGCGCATCCCCGAGGGTATGCAAATTGGTGTCAATCACGACGAAGATCGTAAACGTTTTCATGTATCGGAGAGGGGCGTCGTGCTCGTGACGCCCGACATGCTCGGTCACAGCCTGCATCAGGCAAGATAGTTTTTCTCGTTCCTTCATCCCCGGGTTGCCTCCATGAGGCAACCCTTAGCCGTTCAATGTGAATTCAGTGTGAAACTATGCCGCAAAACCGCAAACTGTACCTGAACCTCTATTGGCATATGCATCAGCCGGATTATCGGGATTACCTGACCGGCGAATTCATCCTGCCATGGACGTATCTGCACGCCATCAAGGATTACACCGACATGGCGTACCACCTGGAACAGAACCCGAAAGCCAAGGCCAGCTTCAATTTCGTGCCTGTGCTGCTGGACCAGCTGGAGGATTACACCCGTCAATTCGCTGAAAACAATATTCGCGATCCTTTGCTCGCCTTGTTCCTGATCGAAGAAGGAGTACCGCTGACGACCGAGCAGCGCAGCCTGATCATCGAAAGCTGTTTCAAGAGCAACCATACCAAGCTGATCGCACCGTTTCCGCCTTATCTGCATTTGTATGACATGTTTAAAATGCTGGAGGCGCGGGGCGAGGATGCCTTCCAGTATCTTTCCGACCAGTACATGCTGGATTTGCTGATGTGGTATCACCTTGCCTGGACCGGCGAGAGCGTGCGGCGCGAGAACGAGCTGGTCGTCGCATTGATGGCCAAGGGAAACCTGTTTACCGCCGAAGACCGGATGGAACTCTTCGCGCTGATGGGCGAGTTGATCAGCGGCATCATTCCGCGCTACCGCGCGTTGGCAGAAAAGGGCCAGATCGAGATTTCGAGTACGCCGGATTGCCATCCCATTCTGCCTTTATTGCTTGATTTCAACACCGCGCGCGACACCATGCCGGACGTGGTTCTGCCGGAGAGCGAACGTTATCCCGGCGGCTTGGCGCGCGCCAGGGCCCACATTGATGCCGCGCTTGCCAGCCATGCCCGTCGCTTCGGTCAGGAGCCCAAGGGCATCTGGCCGGCGGAGGGCGGCGTTTCCCAGGATGCATTGATGCTGCTGGCGGAAAAAGGTATTCAATGGGCCGCAACCGGCGAAGGCGTACTCGGCAACAGTCTGCACCGCGCTTACGGCGAAACACCCTTGCCTGACCGCCACCAGTACCTGTATCGGCCCTATCGGCTGTCGGACGGCAGTCATGACATTACCTGCTTCTTCCGCGATGATTTACTGTCCGACAAGATCGGTTTCGAGTATTCCAAATGGCATGGCGACGAAGCGGTCAAGGATTTCGTCATGGCGCTGGAACGTATCCGTAGCCAGTCGGACCCTTCGATATCGCCTGTGGTCAGCGTAATCCTGGATGGGGAAAACGCGTGGGAATACTATCCTTACAATGCCTATTATTTCCTGTCTCAGCTTTATGCCGATCTTGCCGATCATCCCGGTATTGAGCTAACGACCTTCAGTGAGGTTGCGGATTTCTGCGCGCAAATTCCTGCCAAGAAATCTACATCCAAAGCCGGTATTTTCCGGAACGCCAATATTCCGGTGGAGCCGTTGTCTTGCGTCAGTGCCGGGAGCTGGGTGTACGGCACATTCAGCACATGGATCGGCTCACCCGACAAGAATCGCGGTTGGGATCTCTTGTGCGAGGCCAAGAAAAGCTTCGATCGTGCCATGGCCGGGAAACAGCTCACCGAGGAAGAAAAAGCCCTTGCCGAAAGGCAACTGGCTGACTGCGAGGGCTCGGACTGGTTCTGGTGGTTCGGCGATTACAACTCGGCGCATAGCGTCGCCAGTTTCGACCGTCTCTACCGTCGCAACCTGACCAATCTCTACCGCTTGCTCAAGTTGCCTGTGCCCAAGGTCCTGGAGAACATTATCAGTGTCGGTGGCGGTGATCCAGAAGCGGGCGGAGCCATGCGACGCGGACAGGAATAACCGGGAATAAATATTGCTGTAAGAAATTTGCTTTAGACAGACGAATAATAAATAAAGGATCAGGTAAATGGCTAAATCAGTCGCATTGTTGCTTGGGGTCCATGCACACCAGCCTGTCGGCAATTTCACGCACGTCCTCGACGATGCACATCTCCGGTGCTACGGCCCATTTTTACAGGTGCTGCATCGCTACCCGGATTTTCATTTCGCAATTCACCTGAGCGGCTGGCTGCTCGACTACATGCTCCAGCATTACCCGCAGGACATGCAGTTGCTCAAGGATATGGTCAAGCGCGGGCAGGCGGAGCTCTTCGGCGCCGGATATACCGAACCCGTGCTGGCCGCGATTCCGTCGACTGACCGGGTCGGCCAGATCGACAAACTTTCCGACTACCTGCACAAGAAGCTGGGCCAGCGTCCGCAAGGCGCGTGGCTGACTGAACGCGTGTGGGAGTCTTCCGTGGTGCCTTCGCTGGGCGATGCAGGCATCGAATATGTGACGGTCGACGATTATCACTTCCTTTGCGCAGGTAAGGAGCAGTCCGTCCTGAACGGCTATTTCACTACCGAGGAAGACGGCCGACAACTCGATCTTTATCCGATTTCCGAAGCACTGCGCTACCGGTTGCCGTTTTCGCCGGCAAATGAGGTCGTCGCGTATCTGGAAAGTCTGGCGGACGAGAGCGGGCAGGCAGCCGCAGTTTATTTCGACGACATCGAGAAATTCGGCATCTGGCCGGAAACCTATTCCTGGGTCTATGAACGTGGCTGGCTGAAGGATTTCATCGAAGGCGTGCTCAACTCAGACATCATTCAGCCGATGCGTTATTGCGATTATCACGCCGGTGCCAAGACGCGCGGCGTGGTCTACCTGCCGACAACGTCTTACATCGAAATGAACGAATGGACGCTTCCTGTCCCGGCTGCACATCACTACGCCGATCTGGTGGAGCAGGAAAAATACAACGGCCGTTACGAAACCACCAAACCCTTCGTGCGCGGCGGGATCTGGCGCAATTTCTTCATGCGGTTTCCCGAATCCAACTGGATGCACAAACGCATGCTGGCATTGTCTGCGCGCTATCACGCCCTGTCCGATAAGCAAAAAACGCCTGAGATGCTGCATGAGCTGTACGAAGCGCAGGCCAACGATGCTTATTGGCATGGCTTGTTCGGCGGCCTGTATCTGCCGCACTTGAGGCGGGCGATTTATAACGCCATCGTGCGGCTGGAAGGGATGCTCGACAAGATTACGCCACGTCCGGAACGCAGCCAGATCGATCTCGACCTGGACGGTAACGACGAACTTTTTCTGCAGAACGGTCAGTTGCAGGCGGTGGTCAGGCTGGATGGATCGGCCTCGATTTGCGAACTGGATGCCTACAAACTTGCGCACAATTTCGGCGATACCCTGGCGCGCCAGACTGAACATTACCACCGCAAGGTGCACGCCAATCCAGAACATGGGTACAGCGGCGAAGGCATCGCCAACCCGCATGAGCGCGTCATGTACAAGCACGATATTTTTGCCGAAGATCTGGCGACGGACAGCAACGGCCTGACGCTGTTCCGTGATAGCTGGTCGGAACGCGACGGCGCTGCCAGCCACCCGCTGGCGTATGAAGCGGCCAAGGGCGGGAAAACAGCGACAGTCGGATTTTCCGGCACCGTGGGTCACGGTCAGGTGACCAAGAAAATAGCGCTCAAGGACAGCAGCCTGCAGGTGGCGTATCGCTTCGCGAAAGTGCACGGCGGCATTTTCCGGGTCCAAATAAATCTGGCGATGCCCAGCTGTGACGGCCCGGCCGGGCGCTTCCGAATCGGCCCGGATATTCCCGGTGGCTTTGCCCAGCCGCTGCGCCTCGCCTCGATGAAGGAACTGATGCTGGAAGACGAGGTGCTTGGCGGCGTGCTCAAATTGTCCAGCAGCGTGCCTTGCCTGCTGAATACCTGGCCGCACTTCAGCGTTTCGCAGTCCGAAGCCGGCTTCGAGAAAATCATGCAGGCCGTTACCCTGGAATTGACCTGGCACATGAATGCGATCGAGAAGGGCGTCGATATTGAGTTGGGGATCGAGTAAGCGATGTTAATCGGCGTCGATGTCGGCGGTACCAACCTGCGCATCGGCGTCGTCGAAGGCCTGAAGATTATCGACGAACAGCGCATCCATGCCGATTTCTCGCGGCTGTGCCGCGATAATCCGCCAGCAGTGGCGTTGCCTGCCATCCACGCCGCATTGGCCGAATCCCTGGCCGCAACCATGCAGAAATTTCCCGAGATCGCCGGCGTCGGAATCGGGTTCCCCGGCTTCATCGACCCGATTACCGGCTGCATTTCACAATCCCCCAATCTTCCCGGCTTGCGTGATATCGATCTGGTTACGCCATTGCGTAAATGCCTCGGCGTGCCGGTCATCGTCGAAAACGATGCGCTGGCCGCCGCTTACGGTGAATATGCACTGGCCGGGCTGGACGTTCCGGGTTTGATTTACCTCGGTCTTGGCACCGGCGTCGGCGGTGGGCTGATCCATCGCGGCAGGCCCTTCCCCGGCGAGCATGGAGTTGCCATGGAAGTAGGGCACATCATCGTCGAGCCGGGTGGTCGCTCATGCGGTTGCGGCAATCAAGGCTGCATGGAACGCTACTCGTCAGCCAGCGGCGTTGCTCTCAGCTATTTTGAATCCACTGGCTTGACCAAGGAAACATTCGAAATCGCCGCCCTGGCAAGCTCGGGCGATGCGCATGCCCTGGCTGCATTTGAGATGGCCGGCGAAAAGCTGGCGCAGGCCCTGGCCCATATCCTGAAGGTGGTGGATGTCGCCAATGTCATCATCGGCGGCGGCATGAGCCTCGCCTGGCCATACATGAGTCCAGCCTTTGAGCGTCGGCTGGAGGCTGACCTGATACCCGTCCTGCGCGGCAGGATTCGTATCACGCCCAGTCATGCGGATGATCAAGCGGGCATCATCGGCGCCGCCATGCTTGCCGTCAGCCAGCTTTCAGAATAAATCTGCTGGATTACAAGCCAGTCCCAGACGCTTAAGATACTTTTAAGCTTCGCAAGATAGGATGCTGGCCATGACTTCACCTTTTCTGTTTTCAAATCTCCCCCGCGCTGTCGGTTTGCTGGCTGCGGCTTTCACCTTGCTGTCGCCTTTGACCGGGAATACGCAGGAACTGGAAAAGCTTCAGACCGATCCATCACTCACATTGGGCGGCGTGCTTCAGAAAGCCTACGAGCGCAACCCGCAGCAGCCCTTGCTGCGGGCCGGGACCATTGATGTCGAGGCGCGTGACCGTCACGCGCTGTCAGCCCTGCCGGGTGCCCCCGCAGTCAGCATGCGGCATCAGAATGACGTGATCGGGAGCGGCCGCAACCTGCGCGAGTGGGAGGCCGGTCTGGAGTTCCCGGTATGGCTGCCTGGGCAGCGTGCCGCGCGGGAGGCGGTTGCGCGTGAAGCGCGCAGCAACCTCGATGCGGGCCGCGCCAGCCTGTTGCTGGAAACGGCCGGGCAATTGCGCGACGCGTTCTGGGATGTCGCCATGAATGTCAACCGGGTCGATTTGGCGGCAGAACGCTTGAACACTGCGCAACTGTTGGAACGGGATGTGCAGCGCCGCCATCAGGCCGGTGAAATGGCGAAAACGGACGTCATGCTGGCGCAAAACGAAACATTGCAGGCGCAGACGGCACTGTTGCGCGCGCAAGCCGAGCTCAGGCATGCCGAACACCGGTACTGGATGCTGACCGGGCTGAAGCAGATCCCGGCTGCCATCGAGGAGGCGATGGCAGAAAAATCCGAGCCGGACGATAGTCATCCACTCTTGGCGGCGAGCGCGCGCAGGATTGCCCTGGCGCAGGAGGAGCGCAACCTGATGCGTGTCGAGAAGCGCGAAAACCCGCAATTGATGCTGAACGCGCGTCAGGAGCGTGGCGCCTTTGATGCCGAATACAACAGCAGCGTGGGCCTTGCGGTCCGCATTCCTCTCGATGCGGCAGTGCGCTCGGCGCCATTGCTGGCCAAGGCGGAAATGGATCTCGCCCACGCAGAGAGCGAGCGTGAGCAGCGCATGCTGACTTTGCTGACTGCCATGCATGAAGCCGAACACAACCTGGAGGTTAACAGGGAGGAGCTTGCGGTCATGACAGAGCAGCATCGCCTGGCACAGGAAAGCCTGCGGCTAGGACGCAAGGCTTTCGCGTTGGGGGAAACCGACCTGGTGCACCTGATGCGTGTCCAGGCGATGGCCTATGAAGCCGAGCGCGCGTTGCGCAACAGCCAGATACAACTTAAATGGAATATCGCCCGCTATAACCAGGCCGCAGGAGTCTTGCCTTGAATCATCTCAAACAATTTTTTTTCGCGGGCCTCATCACGGCCAATGCGATGAGCTCGGCCATTGCCGCCGATTTTATTCCCGTCACGGCGGCTCAGCAGCGCGTGATGGGGATCGCGGTGGCGCCACTGGGCGTTTCTTCCGGGCTGGCGAGCAACCGGCTGCCGGGCGAGATCGTCGTGCCGGTCGGGCAGGAGCGCGTGGTGAGCACACCCCAGCCGGGCTTGATCGATGCGCTGTATGTGGCAGCCGGGCAGTCGGTCAAAAAGGGCCAGGCGCTGGCCCATATCAGCAGTCCGGAACTTGTCACGCTGCAACGCGATTACCTGCAGGCGGCGACGCAGAGCCGGCTCGCCAAGAACATGCTGGATCGCGATGCGGAATTGCACAAGGACGGCATCATCGCCGAGCGCCGTTATCTCGCCACGCGCAGCCATCATGAAGAGCTCGCGGCCACGCTTTCCCACAGTCGTCAGGCGCTCAAACTTGCCGGCATGAGCGATGCCGCCATCGCGCGTCTGGAAAGCCGCCAGGAATTCACCAGCGGATTGACCATCAGCGCACCGATCGCGGGGCAGGTGCTGGAAAAGCTGGTGACTGCCGGCCAGCGTATCGATCCTGCAACGCCGTTATTCCGTATTGGCCACCTGAATCCTTTGTGGCTGGAAATCCATGCGCCCATCGAAACCCTGGCCTCGGTGACCAATGGCATGCCGGTACGCATCCCCAAATACGAAGCGGAAGGCAAGATCATCGCCGTGATCCGCAATATCAACAAGAACGACCAGACGATGCATATACGCGCGGAGATCACGCGCAATGCCGACCGGCTGTCGCCCGGCCAATTCGTCGAAGCCGAGCTCCTGGTTAAAGCAGAGCCGGGCAAGCAATTCAGTGTTCCGCGCAATGCCGTGGTGCGTGACGGGCAGAACAGCTACGTTTTCGTCCAGAGCCCTGACGGTTTCCAGCCGATAAAAGTTACCGTGTTGTCTGAACAGGCGGAAAAGATAGTCATTGCGGGGGCGCTGCGCGGTACGGAAAAAGTGGCCGTGAGCGGCACGGTAGCTCTCAAGGCCGCATGGATCGGCGAAGGTAACTGAGCATGCTTGCCAGACTGATTCAATTTGCGCTGACACAGCGCCTGCTGATGCTTGTGCTGACGGCGGTGCTGGTGGGCGTAGGCGGCTACGCATTCAAGAACCTGCCCATCGACGCATTCCCCGATGTTTCATCCACCCAGGTCAAGATCATCATCAAGGCCCCCGGCATGACGCCGGAAGAGGTCGAAGCCAGGATTACCGCGCCGGTCGAAGTGGAAATGCTGGGCCTGCCGCACCAGACCATGCTGCGCTCGGTCGCCAAGTATGGTCTGACGGACATCACCGTCGATTTTGCCGACGATACCGACATCTACTGGGCGCGCCAGCAGGTGGCGGAAAGGCTCACGAGCATCTGGGACAGCCTGCCGCCGGATGTCAGCGGCGGCATTGCGCCGATGACCACGCCATTGGGCGAGATGTTCATGTTCACGGTCGAGGGCGATCAGCTGTCCCTGGAGGAGCGTCGCAGCCTGCTGGATTGGGTGATCCGTCCGCAGTTGCGCACGGTGGCTGGTGTGGCGGATGTCAATGCGCTCGGCGGCGTGGTGCGCAGCTTCGAAGTGGTGCCGGACAATGCCCGCATGTATGCCCGCGGCGTGACACTCGATGCACTGGAGCAGGCGCTGGTATTGAACAACCGCAACGATGGCGCCGGTCGTCTCGGCGATGGCGAGGAGTCGCTGCTGGTGCGTGCCGAAGGGCGCTTCCAGACGCTGGACGACGTGCGCGGCAGTGTGATCAAGAGCGAGATGGGCATGCCGGTACGCATCGGCGATGTTGCCCAGGTACGTTACGGCGCGCTGACGCGTTACGGCGCCGTCACGCGCAACGGCAAGGGCGAAGCCGTGGAGGGGCTGGTGCTCGGCTTGCGCGGAGCCAATGCGCAGCAAGTGGTCAACGGTGTGCGGGCGCGCATCGCGGAAATCCAGCCGACCTTGCCGAAAGGCGTCACCATCGAGGTATTCTACGACCGCGGCAGCCTGGTGGAGCGCGCGGTCGGCACCGTGAGCAAGGCATTGATCGAGGCCATCGTGCTGGTGGTGATCCTGCTGCTGCTGTTTCTCGGCAACCTGCGCGCCGCGCTGACAGTGGCACTGGCGTTGCCGCTGGCCGCTCTGGTGACGTTCATCCTGATGGGCCGTTTCAATATCTCCGCCAACCTGATGAGCCTGGGCGGCCTGACCATCGCCATCGGCATGCTGGTGGATGCGGCGGTGGTTGTGGTCGAAAACATCGTCTCGCATCTGGCGCACGGCGAAAAATCCAGGCTGCCGCGCCTTCATTTGATCTACCGCGCGGTCAAGGAAGTGAGCGTGCCGGTGACCTCCGGCATCCTGATCATCATCACGGTATTCCTGCCGCTGCTCACCTTGCAGGGGCTGGAGGGCAAGCTGTTCGGCCCGGTAGCGCTGACCATCGTGTTCGCGCTGTCCGGTTCGTTATTGCTGTCGCTGACGGTCATTCCGGTTCTGGCATCCTTCCTGCTCCGCAAGGTGAGCCACGAAGAGCCTTGGGTGGTCCGCCACGCGCTCAGGCTTTATGTGCCGGTACTGGAATGGTCGCTCAAGCGTACCGGCATTGTTTCGGCTGTTGCTCTGCTCGCGCTGGTGGCAACGGGCTTCGCCTATCTGCAGATAGGCAAGACCTTCATGCCGGTGATGGACGAAGGCGACATCATCATGCAGCTTGAAAAGCTGCCTTCCATCAACCTGGAAAAGAGCGCTGAGCTCGACCTGGCGGTACAACGCGCCGTGCTGGCCAACGTGCCTGAGGTCAAGGGGGTTGTTGCACGCGCCGGTTCGGACGAACTCGGGCTTGATCCGATGGGGTTGAACCAGACGGACAGTTTTCTGGTGCTGAAGCCGCGCGCGGAATGGCGCTCTCCGGACAAGTCCCAGTTGATCGATGAATTGCGCAAGACACTGGATAACATTCCCGGCATGGCCTATGCCTTCACCCAGCCTATCGAGATGCGCGTCAATGAAATGATCCTGGGCGTGCGCGGTGATCTGGCCGTCAAGGTTTTCGGCAGCGATCTGCATAAGCTCGACGAAATTGCGCAGCAGACGGTAAAAATCCTCGAATCCATCCCCGGCGCGGAAGATGTCTATACCCCGCAGAACAGCGGCGTACAGTACTTGCGTGTTGAAATCGATCGCCTGGCAGCAGGGCGCATGGGCTTTGATATCACGCAGATCGAATCCGCGCTGCGCACGCATCTCGAAGGCAAGCAGGTCGGGATAGTGCAGGAAAACCAGCGACGCACGCCTTTGCTGATTCGCGGCTCGGATCAGTTGCGAACTTCGCCAGCCGATTTTGCCAGCCTGATGCTGACACTGCCCAACGGCACCAACGTCCCGCTCTCCACCATTGCCCGGCTGGAACGTGTCGATGGCCCGGTCAAGGTCGACCGGGAAAAAGGCGCGCGCATGGTCGTAGTCGTATCCAACGTGCGAGGCCGGGATCTGGTGGGTTTTGTCGATGAAGCGCGCAACCGGGTGCTGAAGGAGGTCAAACTGCCCGAAGGCTACCATATTCAGTGGGGCGGGCAGTTCGAAAACCAGCAGCGTTCGGCCGCGCGTCTGGCAGTTGTGGTGCCGATTGCGTTGTGCCTGATTTTTCTGCTGCTGTTTGCGACCTTCCGTTCCGTCCGCCAGTCGTTGCTGATCCTGTCCAATATCCCCTTTGCGATGATCGGCGGCGTCTTTGCGCTGTGGCTGTCCGGCGAATATCTGTCGGTGCCAGCCTCCGTCGGCTTCATTGCATTGCTCGGCATCGCGGTCCTGAACGGCGTGGTCATGGTGTCTTATTTCAACCAGTTAGCTGCGCATGGGATGGCGATCGGCGAACTGGTGGTGGAAGGCGCAAAACGCCGGCTCCGCCCGGTATTGATGACCGCAAACATCGCGGCATTCGGCCTCGTGCCCTTGTTGTTCGCGACCGGGCCGGGTTCGGAAATTCAGCGTCCGCTCGCGATTGTAGTCATCGGGGGGCTGGTGTCATCCACCTCGCTGACGTTGATCCTGCTGCCTATTATGTATCGCCGCTTTGGCGTGGAGAGGTAAAGCCATGGAAGCCTGTTTGCTGACGATTTTCGGTCCGCCGGCACTGGAAGAAACGCTCGTTGATTGGTTGCTGGAAGAGGAGCGCATCCACGGGTTCAGTACTGCGGAAACTTTCGGGCGAGGCGAGCGCCAGTCGAGCATGACGCTGCTGGAGCAAGTGACAGGCCGTCAGCGCCGCATCCAGTTTCTGGTGCAGACCGATGTCGAGACGGCCGCCTATCTGGTGCAGCACATGCGCGAGAATTACCAAGGTACCGGGCTGTACTACATGTTGACGCCGGTGATCGAAAGCGGCCGTATCTGAGAATTTACAGCGCCAGCTGGTAGACCAGGCCGGCCAGGCCGCAGGCGAAAATTACAGGGATCACGCCCGTCTTATAACGGAACAGCGCGGTGAGCGCCAGCAGGCCGATGATGGCCGACATCCATTCGAACTGTCCCTCCAGCCCTTGTGGCCAGAGGACGTGGTAGCCGAAGAATACCGCCAGGTTGAGGATCACGCCGACCACGGCGGCGGTGATCGCGGTGAGCGGTGCCGTGAATTTGAGATCGCCATGGGTGCTTTCCACCAACGGGCCGCCCAGCAGGATGAACACGAAGGAGGGCAAGAAGGTAAAGAAGGTTGCCACGGCTGCCGCCACGGTGCCGGCCAGCAGCAGCGAGTCCGATCCGAACAGCGCATGCGTCCAGCCGCCGACGAAGCCGACGAAGGTGACCACCATAATGAGCGGTCCAGGCGTGGTTTCGCCCAGCGCCAGCCCGTCTATCATTTGCGGTGCGGTGAGCCAGTGGTAGTGCTCGACTGCGCCCTGGTACACATAAGGCAGTACCGCGTAGGCGCCGCCGAAGGTGAGCAGCGCGGCCTTGGTGAAGAACCAGCCTATCTG
>DATHWE010000129.1:0-22560 GCA_035460905.1 Methylophilaceae bacterium
CTGACGGACAGCTTTACGGTATACAGCGAGGACGGGACTGCCAAGGTCGTCAGCATCACGATCAATGGCGCCGACGATGTGAGCATTTCTCCGCTATTCACTTCGGGAATCGACACAGTCAATTTCAATAACGTCACAGACGGCAGCTATGTCGCTGGAACCCAATACGACGCGCTGGGCGGGAATGACAATGTCATGCTGGCGAGCAGTTCAGTCGAAGCGACAGAGGCTGGATTTGTTGCAAGCAATACGTTTTATGCCGGAGGTGGCGATGACGTCGTCACTGCAGCGGGCGCCGACAATACCGTGAGCTATAGCATCGATGGAGGAATCGGGAACGACACGTTGACCGGAGGAGCTGGCAATGACACGTTAAATGGCGGCGACGGGAACGACACTCTTTCCGGTGGAAGCGGAACCGACACGCTTAATGGTGGAGCGGGCAACGACATCCTCAACTACGACAGCCTGGATACCTTCAACGGCGGCAGCGGTTTCGATACCCTGAAACTGCTGAATGCAGGCGAAGATATCAACAACCTCAACAACGGCTTCACCAATCGGCTTTCCAGCATCGAAATGATCGATATAGAAAACAGCTCCAGCGGCTCCACAACCAATGTTCTCGGCAGCGATAGTCCGGGGAACGACACCAATACGCTTCAGCCGATCGACGTGTTGGCGATCACCGATGATGGGTTTGATACGCTCTACATCATCGGCGATACGGGAGACCAGATTTTTATCGGCCAGAGCACGAATGTGGCTACAACGAACTGGGCCCAGACCGGCACAAACGTTACCAGTGCGGATGTCGCAGGACATACCTTCAACCTTTACACCAACGGAGCAGCAAAACTCTATGTAGAGGTAGGCCTAACGGTGACCAACGACTGAGCCTTTGATGGCAAAAAAGCCCGCCAGAAAACTGGCGGGCTTTTTTGTTATTGCTTACTTCCTAAAACCTAAGACCGATGAGTCCCAATCAGCGGACTCGTGCCTCCCCCTTATGCTTCAATCTCGGCAATCGGAATAATCTTCTTCACATACTCCGGCATCTTGTCGAAATTGAGATAGCGATAGATATTCCCTGCGTCCTTCGACAACTTATCCCCGATCACCGCCAGATACTCTTCCGGCGTCGGCATCTTGCCCATGCGCGCGCACACCGCCGCCAACTCGGCAGAACCGAGATAGACGCGGGCGTCCTTGCCCATGCGATTATCGAAGTTGCGCGTACTGGTCGAGAACACCGTCGCACGATCCGCCACACGTGCCTGGTTGCCCATGCACAGCGAGCAGCCAGGTATTTCGGTGCGCGCACCAGCACGGCCGAATACCGAATAAGCGCCCTCTTCGCGCAGCTCGGCTTCATCCATGCGCGTCGGCGGCGCAATCCACAGGCGCGTCGGGATGATGCCGGCGTCTTCCAGCACTTTCGCCGCGGCGCGATAGTGGCCGATGTTGGTCATGCAGGAACCGATGAACACTTCGTCGATCTTGTCGCCGACCACGGCGGACAACGGCTTGATATCGTCCGGATCGTTCGGGCAGGCAACCAGCGGCTCCTTGATTTCGTTGAGATCGATTTCCAGCACATAGGCGTACTCGGCGTCGGCATCCGGCTCCAGCAACTCTGGCTGTTCCAGCCAGGCTTCCATCGCTTCGATACGGCGGCGCAACGTACGGGCATCCTCGTAGTCGTTCACGATCATGTTTTCCATCAACACGATGTTGGAACGCAAGAATTCGATCACCGGCTCCTTATTAAGACGCACGGTGCAGCCGTTGGCTGAACGTTCGGCAGAAGCGTCGGCGAATTCGAACGCTTGTTCCACCTTCAAGTCGGGCAGGCCTTCGATTTCGAGGATGCGGCCGTTGAAGACGTTCTTCTTGCCCTGTTTGCCCACGGTCAGCTCGCCCTTCTGGATCGCGGCGTAGGGAATCGCATTGACCAGGTCGCGCAACGTGATGCCGGGCTGCATTTCACCCTTGAAGCGCACCAGCACCGATTCCGGCATGTCGAGCGGCATCGCGCCCATCGCGGCGGCGAACGCCACCAGGCCGGAACCGGCCGGGAAGGAAATGCCAATCGGAAAGCGGGTGTGCGAATCGCCGCCAGTACCTACCGTGTCGGGCAGAATCATGCGGTTGAGCCAAGAATGGATCACGCCGTCGCCAGGGCGCAGGCTGACGCCGCCGCGGCTGGACATGAACTCCGGCAGAGAGTGCTGCAATTTGATATCCACCGGCTTCGGATAAGCGGCGGTATGGCAGAAGCTCTGCATCACCAGATCTGCCGAGAAGCCGAGGCAAGCGAGTTCTTTCAGTTCGTCGCGGGTCATCGCGCCGGTGGTGTCCTGCGAGCCGACCGTCGTGATCTTGGGTTCGCAATAGGTGCCGGGGCGAACGCCCTCGACGCCACAGGCGCGGCCGACCATTTTCTGTGCTTGGGTATAGCCCTTGCCGGTATCCTTGGGAGCGATCGCCGTGATGAATAATTTGGACGGGGGCAACCCCAGTGCTTCGCAAGCCTTGGTAGTAAGCCCGCGGCCTATGATCAACGGAATACGACCGCCGGCGCGCACTTCGTCCGGCATCGTCAGCGGTGCCAGTTCGAAGGTGCTGATGGTTTTGCCCGCTTCATTGGTGATCTTGCCCGCAAACGGGTGGATGACGATCACATCGCCGGTGTTCATGTGACTCACATCGCACTGGATCGGCAGCGCGCCGGAATCCTCGGCGGTATTGAAGAAAATAGGCGCAATCTTGCCGCCCAGCACGATGCCGCCAGTGCGCTTGTTCGGGATAAAGGGGATGTCTTCGCCCATGTGCCATTGCACGGAGTTGATCGCGGATTTGCGCGAAGAGCCGGTACCGACCACGTCGCCGACGTAGGCCAGCGGCAGCCCCTTCTCTTTCAGTTTCTGGATGGTGTCGAGGCCGTCCGGCATCTTGGAAACCAGCATGGCCTTGGCGTGCAGCGGAATATCCGGACGCGACCAGGCTTCCTGCGCAGGCGAGAGGTCGTCGGTGTTGGTTTCGCCTGGCACCTTGAACACCACAGCGCGGATTTCCTGCGGCAGCGCCTTGCGTGCGGTGAACCACTCGGCCTCGGCCCAGGATTCGATCAGGCGCTTCGCATGGGCATTGCCGGCCTTCATCTTTTCCTGCACGTCGTGGAAGGCATCGAACATCAAGGTGGTGTACTTCAGCGCGTTGGCAGCCTCTTCGCCCAGCGGCGAATCCAGCAGCGCCACCAGTGCCTGCACATTGTAGCCGCCAAGCATGGTGCCCAGCAGTTGCACGGCCTTGACCGGCGTGACCAGCGGAGATGCGGCGTTGCCCAACGCAATATCGGACAGGAAAGCGGCCTTCACATAGGCCGCCTGGTCCACACCGGCCGGAACGCGGTTTTCCAGCAGTTCCAGCAGCGTGCTTTCTTCTCCGGCAGGCGGGTGCTTGAGCAATACGACCAGTTCGGCGGTCTGCTCTGCGGAAAGGGGAAGTGGAGGGAGACCAAGCACGGCACGCTCGGCGACATGGTCACGATAGGCATTCAACATGGTTTCAATTCCAGCGAGGGCGAAACTTCAATTATAGCGGAGAGCGCGCCTCCGGAGCCTATTTCAGAGGGTTCAAGCATGCAGGAACACCATAACCTGTAGCAGTTATTCCATTTATTCAAGCGCCAATAAAGCCTAATCTATAGGGGCGGCAATTCCTATCAAGATTCAATAAAGATTGGAATAAGCTTGTTAGGGGAGAATGAGTTTCGGATGCACGGCTGCGCTGTGGAGAACGCAGCTGCCAATTCCGAGCAGCACCTCAGGCAAAGGAATACAACGGTGAAAATAAAATTCCAGGCAAGCTTCAATGGATTCTCTCTGGATAATGATTCTGGCGTTTTCTATCAAGAGCAGGAATTGGCCCTGTATCCCAAAGAATTAGCGGTTTTAACTTATCTGGTCAAATGTGCCGGCGAGCTGGTCTCCAAGGAAGAACTGATCGATTCGGTATGGAATGGTGCGCCTACTTCGGACGAAAGCATTGCGCGCTGCATTTCAGTCATCAAGGCACGCTTGCGAAAAGCCAGCAACGGGGCGGATGCCCTCATCAAAACCGAATATGGGCGCGGCTACCGCTTTGTTGGCACCATCACGAGCCAGCGGGATTGCCTTTGCGAAGAAAGTTTTCAGGCGCTGATCGACGCATCTCCGGATTTCATCGCGGTGAAAGACGGTTTCGGTCGCTGGCAGGTGGTAAATCTGGCAGGGCTCGATCTTTACGATTTGCACGGAAAGACCTGGCAGAACAAAACGGATATTGAACTTGCCGCATTGCTGCCATCGGATCATCTTGCACATTTTCAAGCCTGCATGGAGTCGGACGAGGTGGCCTGGAAAGCCGGCAAGCCCAGTCACTTCACCGAAGTTGCTCAGAATGCCGCCAGCGGGCTCCGCATTTTCGAAGTCATCAAATCACCCATTTTCAACATCGACGGAAGCCGACGGTTACTAGTTATCCTGGGGCGAGATGTGACGGAAAAAACCCAGGCTGAAGAGAAGCTGAAGCTCGCGGCCCAGGTACTGCTAAACAGTCGCGAAGCCGTGGTAATCACCGATGCGAACAACAGCATACTCTCGGTTAACCGTGCATTCACCGAGGTAACCGGGTATACCGCCGAGGAAGTGATCGGAAAGAATCCGCGCCTGCTTTCGTCCGGACGCCAAAGCAAAGAGTTCTATCGTATGCTCTGGCATCAGCTGGAAGTAGAGGGCTCCTGGCGTGGAGAAATATGGAACCGCGACAAAAGCGGCCGCATCTACCCGGAATGGCTGGACATCAGCATGGTGCGCGACCAGGGCGGCAAAGTAACGCATCATATCGCCATCTTTTCCGACATCACCCATCGCAAGGAAACCGAGCAGCAGCTGGAGTTCCTGGCTTACCACGACCCCTTGACCCGGCTGCCAAATCGCCTGCTGCTACGCGACCGCTTCGATAAATCCGCGGCCACTTCCTTGCGCAACAAAACCACGACCGCTCTGTTGTTTCTCGATCTGGATCAATTCAAGAACGTCAACGATACGCTCGGGCACGAAATTGGCGACCAGTTGCTGCTTGGTGTCGCCGAAAGG
Source organism: Methylophilaceae bacterium (assembly GCA_035460905.1). Taxonomy (GTDB): domain Bacteria; phylum Pseudomonadota; class Gammaproteobacteria; order Burkholderiales; family Methylophilaceae; genus MM2. The sequence continues at coordinate 5,142 of DATHWE010000129.1, forward strand.
CTCGGCGATTGCGTCCGGGATACCGACACGATCAGCCGCCTTGGCGGCGACGAGTTCGTGATTCTGCTTAACGATATGCAGAACATCGGCATGATTGCCGCGATTGCCCAGAAAGTTCTGGAAAACCTGGCAACCCCGTTTGATATTGACGGCCACATCCTGGGCACGTCATTCAGTATCGGCATCGCCCTTTATCCAGACGACGGCACCGACTTCGATACCTTGTTGAAGCTGGCGGATGCGGCGATGTACTACGCCAAGGATTGCGGCCGCAATACCTACCGTTTTTACACGGAGCAAATGAATATTCGTGCCCTGGAGCGGATGCAGTTGCAAAACAACTTGCATCAGGCATTGCAACAGCATGAGTTCGTGCTGCATTACCAGCCGCAATTCGAGCTGGCGAGCGGCAGGATGAGCGGCGTCGAGGCATTGATTCGCTGGAATAGTCCGGAACTCGGGCTGGTACCTCCGGCAAAGTTCATTCCGGCGGCTGAAGATTGCGGTCTCATCATGCCTTTAGGCGAGTGGGTTCTGCACGAGGCCTGTCGCCAGAACCAGCGCTGGCAGGATGAGGGCTATGAGCCTTTTGTGATTGCCGTCAATTTGTCTGCCTTGCAATTCCGGCGCGGGAGCATCGTTGAAACCATCGCAGAGGTACTCGAAGTTTCGCGATTGTCCCCGGAATGGCTGGAGTTGGAGCTGACCGAATCCATCCTTATCCAGAACGTCGAACATGTGCTGGAGCTTATCCGAAACCTCAAGAAGTTAGGGGTTGGACTATCCATCGACGATTTTGGTACCGGTTATTCCAGCTTGGCCTACTTGAAACGCTTCGCCGTCGACAAACTCAAGGTGGATCAATCTTTCGTGCGCAATATGACGATCGATTCGGATGATGCGGCTATCGTCCATTCCGTCATCCAGCTCGGTCACAGCCTGAAACTCAGAATCATTGCCGAGGGCGTGGAAACCCATGAGCAGGCCGAATATCTACAGCAGGAAGGATGTGATCAGGTGCAAGGTTACCTATACAGCCATGCCATACCGGCGGAAGAAATGACAGGCTTCATGAATAAAGCAGAGGAGCTCAGTAGAACGATCGACTGAAAGGCGAGGCGCAACTCTTGGCGTCGGCCTTGGCAGTCATTTCGTCCAGCAGTTCGCGTCGATAGCCTTTGCCGTTCTGTGCCTCGAGGTACGCCCGGATTTCGCTTATCGAGACCATGCCGTCGCGATCCTTGTCCATGTTGCGGATGTTGTCCTCGACACTTGCCGCCGACGAAAACGACTCCTCCGCCCAGGCAGAAGACGAAATAAGCGCAAGCAGCAGCAGAAAATTCTTGGCGAACATGGTTCTATTATATAAGCAAACCCTGATAATTCCAGCGCTTCATACATATCACCTTAATCGTAATCTCCAAGACAAAAGTTTGCTTGAAAAGGTAAAATAATGAATTACTTCAAACACCCCTAGATTTCCTCATGGACCTCACCGCACTCAACGCTCTTTCCCCACTCGACGGCCGCTATCAATCCAAACTCGATGCACTGCGCCCCTGCTTCAGTGAATATGCCCTGATTCGCCATCGCGCGCTGGTCGAAGTCGAGTGGCTGAAGGCGCTGGCTGCCGATCCGGCCATCGCGGAAGTCGCTGAATTCTCGGCACCCACTCTCAAGGAACTGGATGACGCGATTGCCGGGTTCGGGGAAATCGAGGCAGCCGAGGTCAAGGCCATCGAATCGCGCACCAACCACGACGTGAAGGCGCTGGAATACTGGCTGAAGGAACGTTTCTACGGCAATCCGGAAATCCGCAAGGCGAGCGAGTTCATTCACTTCGCCTGCACCTCGGAAGACATCAACAACCTGTCGCATGCGCTGATGCTGAAATCCGCGCGCGACACCGTGCTGCTGCCGATGCTGGTCAAGCTAATCGACAACCTGACTGCGCAAGCACACGACCTGGCGGACGCCGCGATGCTGGCCCACACCCACGGCCAGCCGGCCTCTCCCACCACGCTGGGCAAGGAACTTGCCAACGTAGTCTACCGCCTGCGTCGCCAGAAAAAACAGATCGCCGACGTGGAAATCCTCGGCAAGATCAATGGCGCAGTCGGCAATTTCAACGCACATCTTTCCGCCTACCCGGAATTTGACTGGGAGGCCTTTGCACAGAAATTCGTCACCGGCCTGGGGCTCACCTACAATCCCTACACCATCCAGATTGAGCCGCACGATTACATGGCCGAGCTGTACGACGCCATCGCGCGCGTCAACACCATCCTGATCGACCTCGACCGCGACGTATGGGGCTACATTTCGATGGGCTACTTCAAACAGAAGGTCAAGGAAGGCGAAGTCGGCTCTTCCACCATGCCGCACAAGGTCAACCCTATTGATTTTGAAAACTCCGAAGGCAATCTCGGCATGGCCAACGCCGTGCTCGGCCACATGGCAGAAAAGCTGCCAATCTCCCGCTGGCAGCGCGACCTGACCGACTCCACCGTACTGCGCAATATGGGCGTTGCGTTCGGCTACACCCTGCTGGGCTACGACTCATGCCTCAAGGGCCTGGGCAAGCTGGAAGCCAACCGTGCCAAGCTGGCCGAAGATCTGGATGACTCCTGGGAAGTGCTGGCCGAACCGATCCAGACCGTGATGCGGCGCTATGGCATCGAAAACCCGTACGAGCAACTGAAAGCGCTCACACGCGGCAAGGGCGGCATCACCAAGGAAGCCCTGCACGACTTCATCGGTGGACTGGCAATTCCGCAAGAGGCCAAGCAACTGCTGCTGGATATGACGCCAGCGAGCTACATCGGCAAGGCTACCGAGCTGGCAGAGCGTATTTAAGCATCAATAGAACCGGCATCTCGCCGGTTTTTTTAAACTTCAGGGCAGGTGAACATTGTGTTCCCTGCCCTGAAGCGCTTTTACTTACCGATCATGGAGCCGCGATTGAAATCCTTATCATCAGGGGGGATGCAGCGGCCGAAACCTAAAACCCCGCCTCGCCAACCAGGTGGGCAAACCTGATTTTCCGGATATTGCTTGGCAATTTCCTGCGCAACCTTGGCTTTTCCGGCATCGACAAACTCCCAGCGGCCATTGGGGTGGAGAACAACCTTATCCCCGGCAGAAGTCGTCGCTTCCATCTTCTCTCCGGGCGCATCGGCCGCAAAAGCCGGCAATCCGAGCATCGTCAACACACAAACGAAAGTAAGCATTCTGGGGGCGGTCATCTTTGGCAAGCTCATTCGAAAAATGAAGTGAGTCGGAATTCTATCGTCATTCCCGGCAGATGCGTATGCGCGATTCCAGTAAAATGAGCGGATGACCGACATTCTCGTACTCTATTACTCGCACGGTGGCTCGGTGCGCGACATGGCCCAATTGATCGCACGCGGCATCGAAACCGTACCCGGCATGAAAGCGCGCATCCGCACGGTGCCACGCGTTTCCACCGTCTGCGAAGCGACTGAATCCGATATTCCCGCCAGCGGTGCTCCTTATGCAGAATTGAAGGATCTGGAGGAATGTGCCGGGCTTGCGCTCGGCAGCCCGACCCGCTTCGGCAACATGGCGGCACCGTTGAAATACTTCCTCGATGGCACTTCCGGCCTGTGGATGAATGGCACGCTCATCGGAAAACCTGCAGCAGTCTTCACCTCCACCGCCTCGATGCATGGTGGCCAGGAAACGACCTTGATATCGATGATGATGCCGCTGTTGCACCACGGCATGATCATGCTCGGCGTGCCCTATTCCGAACCTGAGCTATCCTCAACCACAGGCGGCGGAACGCCCTATGGCGCCAGTCATGTGGCCGGTACGATGGACGATAAACCGATTACTGAAGCCGAACGCAAGCTGTGCATCGTACTGGGCAAGCGATTGGCGGAAACAGCATTGAAACTGGCTGCAAAGGATGCGTCATGAATCCGTCAGCTGCCGAAGCCCGCAAATTCCTTTACGCTACGCATAGCGGCGTTCTTTCGACAATCTCGGCCCGACTGGAAGGCTATCCATTCGGCTCCATTGCGCCGTTCGTGCTTGATCATGCCGGGAATCCGCTCATCCTGATTTCCACCATCGCCGAGCACACCAGGAACATCCAGGCCGATCCGCGCGTGTCGCTGATCGCCTTCGACCCGGCCAGCCCGGACATGCAGGCCGGCGCACGGCTGACGCTGGTGGGCGATGCCGCAATCGCGCCCAAGGACGACGCGCTGCGCGCCCGTTATCTGCGCTATTTTCCGCAAGCCGAAAGCTATTTCGACATGCACGATTTTCAGTTCTACCGCATTGCGGTGAGCCAGGCGCGCTATATCGGCGGTTTCGGCAAGATCCATTGGATTCCCGGTATGGAATTACAGCCACCGTCCAATGAGCTGGCGGAACAGGAAGCAGCGATACTCGACCACATGAATGCCGACCATACCGACAACCTGCGCGCCTACTGCCGTCATGTACATGGCATGGAAACCGAGAACACAGCGATGACAGGCATCGACATCGACGGCTTCGATGTAACTGCAGACGGGCATCTGCTGCGCTTTTCATTCGATACCCCCGTGACCAATGCGCAAGAAGCGCGTACTGCACTGGTGGCGCTGGCAAACGTGTGCCGCGCATGATCGCCGCCTTGCGCCTGACGGCAAGCACGAGCTTGATCGCGCTCATCATGCTATGCCTGGCGTGGGAGGGCTGGCTGGCGCCGCTGCGCCCCGGCGGAACGCTGCTGATCCTGAAAGCGGTACCGCTGCTGTTGCCCTTGTTCGGCATCCTGCGCGGCAACCGCTATACCTATCAGTGGTCTTCGATGTTCATCCTGCTCTGGTTCACCGAAGGAACGGTGCGCGCCTATGCCGATTCCGGTCTGTCGGCAGCACTGGCCGCTGGCGAAATCGTGCTGACGCTCACCTTCTTTCTCAGCGCCATTTTCTATGCGCGGAACGCCACAAAACATCCCTGATTTTTCGCTATGCGAAATTCGCCACATGTAATACCCATAACGCATAACCATCTGTTTAGAAATGCAATTTGCTACTCTAAAAAACTTGTGCTAGCTTGACGGTTAGCTGCCAAGGACGACGGTAGCTGCAACGCAATAACGGCGCGTTAAGTTCATCTTGTTAATAACAACAATCAAGAAGAAACTTAAATGGGCAAAAATGGCAAATTCATAGGCGGGAAACCGCACGTCCGCAGGCTTGGGACGCTCCCAACCAGTTCAGGATCTGGTTCGAGGGTTTTTGTATATCCCGATTTCGCACGCACCCTCGGTCTTCCTTCTTTTTCCTTTCGATTTACCGGCTTTCCGGCACCCCACTTAGCGGGAGCAGGCTCATGACGTCATTGCTAGTTTTTACGCTGGATGACTGGAAATGCGCGCTGCCTTTATCCTCGGTAGAGAGAAGTTATCGTGCCGTGGCCGTGACGCCATTGCCCGGCGCACCTGCAAAAGTCATGGGCATCGTCAATGTGCACGGGGTGGTGCATCCCGTAATCAATCTACGGCACTGCTTCCGGTTGCCGCCGCGCGCATTGTCGCCCGCCGACCACCTCATCATCGGTCACACTACGCGCAGAAATGTTGCATTGGTGGTAGACAGCATTGCCGGCGTCATCGAGTGCGTCCGGCAGGAAATCGCCACCGCGGATACGATACTTCCCGGCATGGAATACGTTTCCGGCATCGTCCGGCTCAAGGACGGGATGATATTGATCCACGACCTGGACAGTTTTCTTTCCCTTGAGGAAGAAAACGTCCTGGATCAGGCATTGGAAACCTGAAATGGAACATGCCAGCCATCATTCGCTGCTGCCTGCCTTTAGCGAATTCCTCGCCCGTCAGATGGGGCTGCACTTTCCGCAGGAGCGCTGGCCGGACCTGATGCGCGGCCTGCATGGGGTGGCGCGCGACTTTCAAAGCAAAGACCTATCCGCCTGCATCGCCGAACTGCTGTCGTCGTCACTGAGTCGTAGCCAGATCGAGACGCTGGCGCGTCACCTGACCATAGGCGAAACCTATTTCTTCCGCGAGCCACAGGTATTCGAAGCGCTGCAGGAACACATCCTGCCCGCCCTGATCCAAGTACGGCGTCAGTCCAGCCGGCACCTGCGGCTGTGGAGCGCAGGCTGCTCAACGGGCGAAGAAGCCTATTCGCTGGCCATCATGACGCAACGATTGATCCCCGATTTTGCGCAATGGAACATCACCATCCTCGGCACGGACATCAACCCTCAGGCCCTGGAAAAAGCCGCTGCCGGGATTTACGGCGAATGGTCTTTCCGCAACGCCCCGCCATGGCTGCGCGAACGTTATTTCCGCAATATCGGCAAGGGTCGATACGAAGTCATTCCCTCCGTCCGCGACATGGTGACTTTTTCCTACCTCAACCTGGCGGAAGATGTATACCCGTCGCTGGCCAGCAATACCAATGCAATGGACGTTGTGTTCTGTCGCAACGTGCTGATGTATTTCGAGCCGGAACTGGCTGCCAGCGTGGTACGCAAACACTATCAGGCGCTGGTGGAAAACGGCTGGCTGGTGGTCAGTCCTTCGGAAATTTCACAGGGCGCGTTCGAGCGCTTCGCTCCGGCTCACTTTTCGGGTGCCATCCTTCATCAGAAAAACGATGGCGCACAAAAAAAGGAAAGCATCGCACCGCCCAGCCCCGCCTTGCCGACTCTTGCAGCCCAGAAGAGCGTCAGGAAAACCAGCGCCGCCCTTCCTCATCCATCAGATGCAGTCATACCGCTCTCTGATCCCGAATACCAGCAAGCGCTGACGCTCTATCGCCAGGGCCTTTATATGGATGCAGCCGCGGCGACGGCCAGGCTGCTCGAAAGCCGCCCCGGAGACGTGCCGGCGATGACATTGATGGCGCGCATCCATGCGAATCAGGGCGATCTCGCAACGGCCCTGGGCTGGTGCGAACGAGCCATCGCGGCCGACAGGCTGAAGCCGGTCGGCCATTACCTTCTCGGGGCCATACTCAAGGAACTCGGGCGCGGACCCGAAGCCATGCTGGCCTACAAGCGCACGCTATACCTCGATCCGGATTTCGTGCTCGCCCAGTTCGCGCTCGGCAACCTGTTCCGCGACCAGCACAAACCGCGCGAAGCGGCCAAGCATTTCGGCAATGCCTTGCTGATTCTCGCGCGGCATTCCGCTGACGATGTCCTGCCGGAAGCCGATGGAATGACGGCAGGCAGGCTGATGGAAATCATACGCAGCAGCATGCAGAAAGAGGCAAAAGCGGCATGAATAAATCGGATGCACAGCCCGAGAAGACATCGCCGCCGAAGCGCAGCCGGGCGAAAAAACCGCTGCCCGCACAGAACATCACGCCGCCGCAGGAGTTGTGGGATGACATCCTGCGGCAACGCGCACGCATGCTGGCAGAGCCGCCGGAACATGAAGCAGCGGCCGCCTCCATCGAGGTGGTGACGCTGCTGCTGGCTTATGAAACCTATGCCATCGAAACGGCTTTTGTGCGCGAAGTCTATCCGCTGAAAGACCTGACGCCGCTGCCCTGTACGCCGTCTTTCGTTGCCGGCATCGTCAATGTGCGCGGCCAGGTCATGTCGGTCATCAATCTCAAAAAGCTTTTCGAATTGCCGGAAAAAGGACTGACCGACCTCAACAAGGTGGTGATCATTTCCGACGGCGCCATGGAGTTTGGCATCCTCGCAGACGCCATTCTCGACGTCAGGAATATTCCGCTGCATGAAATTCAGCCGGGGCTGCCGACGCTGACTGGCGTGCGCGAGGATTACCTCAAAGGCATCACCGCTGAGCGTCTGGTGGTGCTGGACGCAGCAAAACTACTACACAACAAAGACATCGTGGTACACGAGGAAGTGGCATGAACCAGTAACGTGCAGTGATAACTGTATTGCAACCGCAAGGGGAAGACCTCGGTCGGGGCCGAAGTCAACCCACAGGGAGGTAACGTGAACAAGTCAGACACTCGTTCTAAAGGTATTTCGTTCGGTAAATCGGCATGGCGGCCTGCGGGCGGCGTACTGCTGGCATCCTGCCTTGCTTTCGGCGCATCGGCAGCGGAGCAGCCGGTCGATTTCTCGCACATGAGCATCGAGGAACTCGCCGACATCGAAATCTCCTCGGTGTCGAAAAAGAAAGAGTCCTTGAGCGACGCGGCGGCGGCGATCTTCGTCATCACGCAGGAAGATATCCGCCGCTCGGGCTACACCAGCATTCCCGAGGTGCTGCGCCTCGCACCCAATTTGCAGGTAGCACGCGTCGATTCCAGCCAGTACGCCATCACCGCCCGCGGCTTCAACAGCACCACCGCCAACAAGCTGCTGGTGCTGATCGATGGCCGCACCGTGTATACCCCGCTGTTTTCCGGCGTGTTCTGGGATGTGCAGGACGTAATGCTGCAAGACATCGAACGCATCGAAGTTATCAGCGGTCCCGGCGGTGCCTTGTGGGGATCCAATGCGGTCAATGGCGTCATCAACATCATCACGCGCTCGGCCCATGCCACACAGGGTGCGCTGCTCAGCGCCGGGGTCGGGACCGAAGAGCGCGGCGGCGCGGCACGTTACGGCGGCAAGCTGAATGAAAACACCGCGTTCCGGGTATATGCCAAAGGCTTCGAGCGCGACGGAACGGAAACGGCCAGCGGCACGGATGTGCATGATCGCTGGCACAAGCAGCAAGCGGGTTTTCGGCTCGACTCCGGCGGCGAAGGTGACAAGGTAACGCTGCAAGGCGATATCTACGATGGCGAACAGGATCAGCTCGTCAACAGCGACAAGACCATTTCCGGAGCCAACTTTCTCGGACGCTGGAACCGGGCGCTGGGAGGCGACGACAACCTGCAGATCCAGGCTTATTTCGACCGCACGCGACGCGACTATCCGGGATTATTTCGCGAACAGCTCGATACCTACGACCTCGACATACAGCACCGTTTCGGCTGGGGAGATGACCATGACATCGTGTGGGGTGGCGGTTACCGGGTGATGGAAGACAGTGTAACCAACTCAGCCTCGCTGGGCTTCCTGCCCACCCACCGCAGCCTGAAACTGGCAAATCTATTCCTGCAGGACAGCATCGCACTCAGCGAGCAGTTGAAACTGACGCTGGGCGCCAAGCTCGAGCACAACAGCTTTTCCGGCACCGAAGCGCAGCCCAGCGCGCGGCTGGCGTACAAGCTCAACGACAAATCGCTGGTCTGGACGGCTGTTTCGCGGGCAGTGCGCACCCCGTCGCGCATCGATACCGAATTTTTCGCGCAAAGCGGCCCGATCTCGCTGGTGGGAAACGAGGATTTCGATTCGGAAGAGCTGACGGCATACGAAATCGGCTACCGCGCAGAGCCGGCGGCCAATCTCTCGTTCTCGGTTTCCACGTTTTACAACGACTACGACGAATTGCGCAGCATTGAACTATCGCCCGGCGGCGTCCTGCCTCTCGTCATCGGCAACAAGATGCGCGGCAATGCCTACGGGCTGGAGTTCTGGGGCACTTATCGCGTCAATGACTGGTGGCGGCTGAGTGTGGGATACAACTACATCAAGAAAGATCTCGAGCTGGCATCCGGCAGCAGCGACACCCTCAGCATTGCAGGTGCAGAGACCGATCCACGCTTCCAGTTCTCCTTGCGCTCGTCGATGAACATTGCGCCCAACGTCGAGCTCGACGTCTCGCTTCGCACCATCGACGGTCTGGATTCCGGCGACGTTCCATCGTACACCGCGCTGGACGCCCGCCTCGGCTGGGCCATCACCAAAAAAATCGCGTTATCGCTGAGCGGGTTCAATCTGCTGGACCGGGAACATCCCGAATTCGGCAGTCTTGCCACGCGCAGCGAGCTGAAGCGTAATGTTTTCATGGAGGTGACATGGCAATTCTGATGCCCATGGTGCCTTTCATCCGCGCATTCGGCCGCCGGTTGCTGCTCGGATTGCTGCTGGCTGCACCCATCGCCGCACCTACTGCAGAGCCCGTGGAATACGCGGTCAAAGCGGCTTACCTGACCAAATTCGGCATTTATGTCGAATGGCCGGATGCGGCTCCGGGTAGCCCGCTCAACCTGTGTGTGGTCGGCGAAGATCCATTCGGCAAGGCATTGGATTCCGCAGCCTCCACCCAGCAGCCGGGCAACCGGCCGGTTGCCGTGAAGCGACTGAAGGAAATATCGCCCGACTCCGATTGCCACATCGCGTTTTTCGGCAACGCCGACCCAACCGTACCCCAGATAATCGACAGCCTGCGAGGCAACTCCGTGCTCACCGTTACCGATAGCGGCGGCAAGGGCGCCATCATCAATTTCACGGTTAAAGCCAATCGCGTGCGCTTCGAGATCGATGAGCCGGCTGCCGCCCAGAACAATCTTGTGGTTAGCGCCAAACTGCTGGGCCTGGCCTTGAACGTGAAGCCGAGGCAAACACCATGATGACCATTTCTACACATACACAGGAGTCGGCGAAATGAACTGGCTTCTTAACATCCCCATCGGTCGCAAGCTCACGCTGATTACCGTCATGGCAAGCGCCATCGCATTGCTGCTGGCCGGCGCGGTCATCGTGGCCTATGACATCGTTTCCTATCGCACGCAGCAGAAGCAGGACGTGGAGGTACGCGCCGGCATCGTTGCTGCCAATGTTTCGGCAGCGCTGGTATTCGGCGACGCCAAGGCGACGCAGGAGTACCTGCGTGCACTGCAATCCAATCCGGACGTCAGCGCGGCAGCGGTGTACAACGACAAAGGCGAACTTTTTACCCATTACCTGCGCCATGACGTCGAAACGCCGCCACCTTCCCGGGCCAAGCCGCAGGGATCGCTGTTCGACGGCAGCGAGCTGACCGTTTTCTGGCCAGTAATGGAAAAAACGCATCAGGTCGGTACCGTGTATCTGCGCGTCAATACCGAACCCATGGTGAAACGCATCGCGCGCTACGGCAGCATCATCCTGATCGTCATGCTGGGCTCCCTGCTGATTACCCTGCCCGTTTCGCGCCGCCTGCATGCAGACATCGCCGAACCGTTGAAGGAAATGACCGAAGATGCGCGGCAGATCGCGGCCGGCGAAATCGTAGTGCGACCCATCAAGCAGCCACGCACCGACGAAATCGGCTTTCTCGAAGACAAGTTCAGGCAAATGGCAGCTTCCTTGCAGGAAAAAGCTTCTATCGGCAGGCAAATCGCCCAAGGTGACCTTAATCTTAAAATCACGCCGCAGTCGGATCGTGATGCGCTGGGCAATACCTTCGTGGCAATGGTGGAAAGCTTGCGCGCCAAGGCTGAAGTCGCGGGACGAATCGCCACCGGTGATCTGACCGTGCAGATCGCAACGCCATCGGAGCAGGATGTGCTGGGAAAGGCCTTCGCCTCGATGGTGGAAAACCTGCGCGCGATGAACCGCGACCTTGCGGAAGGCGTCAGCGTGCTGGCGGCTTCGACCAACGCGATCATGACGGGTACTTCGCAGATTGCAGCCGGCGCTACGGAAACCGCTACCGTGGTGGCGCAGACGGTCTCCACCGTCGAGGAAATGAAGCAGACCGTTCAGGTTTCCAGCCAGAAAGCCAGGCATGTGTCGGATACAGCGCAGAAAGCGGTGGCAATTTCGCAGACTGGCCGCAAATCGGTCGAGGAAGTGATCGATGGCATGAGCCTCATCCAGCAGCAGATGGAGTCCATCGCGCAGAGCATTGTCCGCCTGAGCGAGCAAAGCCAGGCTATCGGCGAGATTGTCGCCACGGTGAAGGACCTCGCCGAGCAATCCAACCTGCTGGCCGTCAATGCTGCCATCGAGGCCAACAAGGCGGGCGAGCACGGACGCGGCTTTTCAGTCGTAGCGCAGGAGGTCAAGAACCTGGCTGAGCAATCGAAAAAAGCCACGGCCCAGATTCGCAGCCTGCTGGGCGACATCCAGAAAGGCACCAATATCGCAGTGCTGGCGACCGAACAGGGATCGAAAGCCGTGGAAAACGGCGTTCGCCAGTCGCGCGACGCCGGCGAGGCCATCCGCCAGCTTGCCGAGAGCATCGGCGAAAACGCCTCCGCCGCCAACCAGATCGCGGTATCGGCGCAGCAGCAGATGGTTGGCATGGACCAACTGGCGCTGGCGACCGCCAACATCAAGGAAACTACGTCGCAAAACATGGAAAGCACGCGCCAAGCTGAAATAGCCGCCCATAGTCTGCATGAGCTGGGGGTCAAACTGAAGCAGCTCATCGAGCGGTACAAGGTCTGAACAATACAAAAAAGGAATTAACCAGGGGAACAAGATGACCATCAGCACAAAAATCATCGGCGGCTATGTTGTCGTGCTATCCATGTTTCTTCTCGTGGCATCGGGAGCGTTTTATGCGCTCAATTTGCAGCATCAGCAATACGATCAGTTCATAGTGAAGCGTGAAGCACTCAGCGGATCCAGCGACCTCCGGATCGCAGTCAGCTCTCAAGTCCAGCACTATCGGGGGCTGTTCCTGTTCCCCGACCAGCAGCAATATTACATTCACGAGCTGGAGCTGGACTCCCGTCGATTTAGTGACGCCCTGGAAAAACTGCAGGGTTCGGTTTCCAACCGGGACGTCGCTGAGCTGAACGACATCGCCACGATCCAGTCGGAGTTGGAGCGGCATGTGCACAGCGCCATCAACCTCGTGCAACGCGGCAAAACTGCGGAAGCGATCGCCATGAGCGAAGCGGAGATGCTGCCGCGTGCGCGAACATTGACGGACAAAACCGAAAGATTCCGCAATGCGCAGCTGGAGATGATCGATGCCCAGCGCCAGCAACTCAAGGAAGCGGTAGATCGTATCATCATTGCAATTGCGCTGGCATCGCTCGCCGGGTTCTCGCTCTGCCTCCTGCTCAGTACCTATCTGACCCGCTCCATCAATCGCCAGCTGCGCGAGACGATTGCCCAGTTGACCTCCGCCTCTGCTGAAATCCTGGCCACGACGACGCAGGTTGCCAGCGGGGCGGTGGAAACCGCCACTGCAGTCAGCCAGACCACCGCAACGGTAGAGGAAGTCAAACAAACCGTGCAAATGACGACACAAAAGGCCAAGCAGGTTTCCGACATTGCCCAGGAGACCGCCCAGGTATCGAAATCCGGCCAGCAAGCGGTGGAAGCGCTGATCGACGGCATCAACCGTATCCGCGCCCAGACCACCGCTACGGCAGACAGCATTGGCCGGCTGAGTGAACAGAGCCAGGCCATCGGCGAAATCATCGCCACCGTCAACGACCTGGCCGAGCAATCCAACCTGCTGGCCGTCAATGCCGCCATCGAAGCCGCCAAGGCCGGCGAGCAGGGCAAGGGATTCGCTGTCGTGGCGCAGGAGGTAAAAACGCTGGCTGAACAGTCCCGGCAGGCAACGGCGCAGGTCCGGTCCATCCTCAACGACATCCAGAAGGCCACCGGGTTGGCGGTAATGGCAACCGACCTCAACGGCAAGGCGGTGGAAGACGGAGCCAGACAATCCGGCACTGCGGGGACCTCCATACAGACGCTGTCGGAAAACATTGTGAGTGCGGCACAAGCGGCTTTACAGATTGCGGCATCGAGCCAGCAGCAACTGGTCGGCATGGATCAGGTGGCCATGGCCATGGAAAACATCAAGCAGGCCAGTATGCAGAATATGGCCGGCACCAAACAGGCCGAAATCGCCGCACAGAGCCTGCACGAGATCGGCGTGCGGCTGAAACTGCTGGTTGATCGGTGACGGCCGGACAATAAATGACGAGGCTGGTTTAACGTATGAATTACGAGCTGATTGGGCAATTCCAAAGCTGGTCCAGGATCGCCGGTACGGTAGTCATTGCCGTAGGTACGGTCGTGCTGATCGGCTGGGGGCTGGATATTCCGGTGCTCAAGAGTCTCCATCCCAGCCTGGTGTCGATGAAGGCGAACACGGCATTTTCTTTCGTACTGATTGGCATGGCGCTACGGCTGTCGCAGCAGGATCAATCCAGTCCGCATAAATTGCGCATCGCGCGCTGGAGCGCGACCGCTGTTGCGCTGATTGGACTGTTATCGCTAGGCGAATACCTCCTGGGCACGGATTTCGGTATCGATCAGATGCTTTTCACGGAAACGCAAGGCGCCGTAGCGACCTCAATGCCGGGAAGGATGGCGCCCAATACGGCCTTCAACTTTCTGCTGGCGGGCCTCGCGCTGCGTTTCCTGGATAGCGAGCTCGGTGGCCGGCATCGGCCGGCACAGTATCTGGCACTGGTCATACTGGTCGTAGCATTGCTGGCGGTGCTCGGCTATGCCTATGACATTCAGTCGCTTTACGGTTTCGCCGCGTATACGAAAATGGCGCTGCATACGACCGTCGCCTTTGTTGTGTTATCCCTCGGCATACTCGCCGCGCGTGCCGGGAATGGCATGATGGCTACGGTAACCGGCATCGGTGCCGGCGGCCAATTGGCACGCCAGTTGCTGCCCGCCGCCATCGCCCTCCCGATTCTCATCGGCTGGCTGTGCTCGGCCGGCACGCGCGACGGACTCTACGACACCGAGTTTCGCTTGTCGCTCGTCGTCATGCTGAACATTCTTGTCTTCGTCAGCCTGATCTGGCGCTATTGCCGCTCACTGGAGGAAACAGACATCGGCCGCATGCATGCCGAAACGTCCTTGCGCGCGGCCCGCGACGACCTTGAAAACCGGGTACAGGAGCGCACGGCAGAGCTGCTGAAAAGCAACGCAGCCGCGCGACAGGAAATCGTCGAACGCGCGCGTGCCGAGACCAGGCTGCACCAGCTCATGCAGGAGATGCGGGAAACCGTCCATGTGCTTAACACATCCGCGACGGAAATTCTGGAGGCCGCCATGCGGCTGGGCTCCAGCTCCGCCGAAACGGCAGCGGCGGTGATCCAGGCCACATCCACCGTGGAGGAAGTAAAACAGACCGCGCGACTCGCGACCGAGAAAGCGCAATTCGTTGCGGAAACGGCACAGAACACCGCGCAGGTCTCGCAACGCGGCAGAAAGTCGGTGCAGGAATCGGCCGATGCCATGCAGCACATTCAGCAGCAAATGGAATCGTCCGCAGAAAGCATTGCTCTCCTGTCCGAACAGAGCCAGGCGATAGGCGAGATCATGGCCTCGGTGACCGACCTGGCAGAGCAATCCAAGCTGCTGGCCGTCAACGCGGCCATCGAGGCGGCGAAAGCCGGCGACCAGGGCAAGGGCTTCGCCGTGGTGGCGCAGGAAATCAAGCGTCTGGCGGAACAGTCCAAACAAGCCTCCACGCAGGTCAGGACGATACTGAACGACATCCGCAAGGCGACCGGCACCGCCGTATTCACCGCCGAACAGGGCAACAAGGCAGTGGCATCGGGCATGGAGCGCTCCGCGCAGGCGGACGAGGCGATCCGCATGCTGGCAGACAGCATCGACGGCGCGGCACAAGCGGCGACGCAGATTGCCGTGTCGGCGCAGCAGCAATGGGCGGGCATGGATCAGGTAGCGCTGGCGATGCATAACATCGGGCAGGCAAGCACGCAAAACGTGATCAGCACTCGGCAGACCGAGGAGACGGCCAGGAAACTGCACGAACTGGGGCTAAAACTGAAACAGCTGGCAGCAGCTTATCAGCCGGAAATGGCTGAATCACAGGAATCGGAAATCATATGCTGAGTCTGGGAAAATTATCTTGGGCGTTTGGTTTTTTCGGTCTGAGCTTGGGCTCAGGCATCTTTCGCCATATCGTTGAGGCGGCGCCCAACGCCATCGTGCTGGTTGGCAGCGACGGCAAGATCGTGCTGGTCAACGCCCAGACCGAGAAACTGTTCGGCCACCCGCGCCGGGAGCTGATCGGCCAGCCCATTGAAATACTCGTCCCGGCGCGCTTCCGGGCTGCGCACCCGGGCTATCGCGACAGCTTCTTTTCACAACCCAGCGTTCGGGCAATGGGGGCCGGGCGCGATCTCTTCGGGCTGCACAAGAGCGGCCGGGAAATCCCCGTCGAAATCGGCCTCAACCCGATTCACGGCAGCGGCCAGCACCTGGTGCTGGCCAGCATCATCGACATCACCGAGCGCAAGCGTGCCGAGGAACGCTTCCGGCGTGTCGTCGAATCAGCGCCGAACGCGATCATCCTGGTCGGGCAGGATGGCCGCATTACGCTGGTCAACGCCCAGACGGAAAAGCTTTTCGGATATGGGCGCGACGAGCTGATCGGCCAGTCGGTCGATACCCTGGTGCCGGAACGTTTTCGCGGCATGCATGGCGGCTATCGTTCTTCATTCTTCGCCAACCCCAGTGTCAGGGCGATGGGGGCCGGGCGCGACCTGTTCGGCCTGCGCAAGGATGGCCGCGAGTTTCCGGTGGAGATCGGCCTCAACCCGATCCAGAGCGATGAAGGCGACCTGGTACTGACCAGCGTGATCGACATCACCGAACGCAAGCGGGCAGAAGCCGGCATGAGCCGGCTGATGCAGGAAATGCAGGAAACCGTGAGCATACTGGCCGCCTCCACCAGCGATATCCTGGATGCGGCCAGCCAGGTAGCGATGGGATCCACCCAAACGGCAACATCCGTCAGTGAAACCACCGCCACGGTAGAGGAAGTCAAGCAGACCGCGCTGATGGCCGCAGATAAAGCCCGCAATGTATCGGAATCCGCGCAACGCACTGCGGATATCTCGAAGCACGGCAAGAAATCGGTCGAGGAATCGGTGGAGGCCATGCGGCATATCCAGAGCCAGATGGAGTCGGTGGCGGAAAGTATCGTCCGACTCTCGGAACAGAGCCAGGCCATCGGCGAAATCATCGCCACCGTCAACGACCTGGCCGAGCAATCCAACCTGCTGGCGGTCAATGCCGCCATCGAAGCGGCCAAGGCCGGCGAACAGGGCAAGGGCTTCGCCGTGGTGGCGCAGGAGGTGAAAAGCCTGGCCGGTCAATCCAAGCTAGCCACCACCCAGGTGCGCGCGATCCTCGGAGAAATCCAGAAGGCGACCAACGCCGCCGTCATGGCGACCGAACAAGGCAGCAAGGCCGTGGAGTCCGGTGTACGGCTTTCCGGCGAAGTGGGACTGTCGATCAATGCGCTGGCGGAAAGCATAGAAGAAGCGGCACGTGCCGCGAACCAGATCGCGGTATCGGCACAGCAGCAACTGATCGGCATGGATCAGGCAGTAGGCGCGATCAAGGGCATCAGTCTGGCCAGTCAGCAGAATGTGGATAGCGCCGGGCAGGCCAAGACTGCGGCACAAAACCTGCATGCGCTTGGGCTCAAGCTGAAGCAGATGATGGAACGAAGTTAGGGATCGGCATGGCAGATAACGACCAGGAGTTTCTCAAGCGACTGCTGAAGACCTTCCGGCTGGAAGCGAAGGAGCATATCGACGCGCTGTTCAGCGGGATTGCGGAGCTGGAGCGCCAGCCGGATGCAGAACGCAGCGCCGCG
>DATHWE010000130.1:0-2064 GCA_035460905.1 Methylophilaceae bacterium
ACTCAACGACACGCGCGGGCACGATATCGGCGACCTGCTGCTGGTTGAAGTTGCCGTCCGGCTGCATGCCTGCGTACGCGACGAAGACACCATCTCGCGCCTGGGCGGCGACGAGTTCGTCGTGGTACTGGAAAACTTGCACGAAGACACGCATTTCGCCGGCATCGAAGCCGAACAGGTAGGTGAAAAACTCTGCCAGATGCTGAGCCAGCCATACATGCTTCAGGGTTCCGAATACCACAGCTCCTGCAGTATCGGCATTGCCTTGTTCCTCGATGCCAGCCTGTCCGTCGACGAACTGCTCAAGCGCGCGGATACCGCCATGTACGAAGCCAAACGCGCCGGACGCAATGCCGTACGCTTTTTCGATCCGGAAATGCAGGCATTACTGGAAGACCGCTCCACGCTTGAAAGCGATTTGCGGCATGCGCTGAAACGTGGCCAGCTTATTCTCTATTTCCAGATGCAGGTCGATGATGCTTACCGCATTATCAGCGCCGAAGTGCTGTTGCGCTGGCAACATCCGCAGCGCGGCCTTGTGTCGCCAGCGCACTTCATTCCGATCGCGGAAGAAACCGGCCTCATTCTGCCAATCGGCCAATGGGTACTGGAATCGGCCTGCCATCAACTCAAGGCATGGGAAAGCGAACCGCTCACGCGTGAGCTGGATCTGGCAGTCAACGTCAGTGCCCGCCAGTTCCGACAGCCCACTTTTGTCGACCAGGTCCGACGCACATTGCGCAAGACCGGCGCCAATCCGGAAAGACTGAAGCTTGAACTTACCGAAAGCCTGGTGCTGGATAACGTCGAAGACTCGATACGCAAGATGGAGGCGCTGCGCAAGCTGGGCATACGCTTTTCGATGGATGATTTTGGCACCGGGCATTCATCGCTCACTTACCTGAAGCGCTTGCCGCTGTCGCAGCTCAAGATCGACCAGTCCTTCGTGCTGGAAATAGCGAATGACGTCAACGACGCGGTCATCGTGCAGACCATTATCGGCATGGCAAGAAACCTTGGCCTGGCCGTCATTGCGGAGGGCGTCGAGACTTCAGAACAATTAGGCTACCTGCAAAATTACGGTTGCCCGGCTTTTCAGGGATACCTTTTCGGGAAACCAATGCCTCTTGCCGAGTTCATGCAATCCCTCGCAGCCCGCATGGATGCGGACAACTATTCGAACATCTCGGCAGGTATTTGAATTGCCTTGCCCGTAGCGACAACCCAATGAAAACGGGGCGTATGCCCCGTTGGTGTGAAGTCCGCAGGTATTTCTGCGGCTATATGCGCCCCAGCAGCAACAATATGAGCACCACGACCAGCACCAGCCCCAGCCCACCGCTCGGGCCGTAGCCCCATGAACGGCTGTATGGCCACGTGGGGATCGCGCCAAGCAACAGCAAAACAACAATGATGAGTACTATCGTTCCGACTGACATGGTTATTCTCCTTAGGGTAATCGTCCTCTGATAGCGGCTAGCCAGCCTTGTTATCGCCCGACTGACGGCCTCAACCCCTTGAAGCGGCAAAATGCCGTTCTGTACCTTGTGACAGGTCTCTTCCCCTTTTGAGGCGGATGTTTCTCCTGAGTTCCCGACCTCGGCAATGCAGCCGGTCAAAGCGGTAATCGGGCGTTTCCAGTATCATGTCGGCTTTGCAGAAACCCCAAGCTCTTTAAGTCCCATGGCCGACACCACCGAACTCACCCTTGCTGCCAAGAAGCGGCGCACTTTCGCGATCATTTCCCACCCTGACGCGGGTAAAACCACGCTTACGGAAAAGCTGCTGCTGTTCGGCGGCGCGATCCAGATGGCGGGGACGGTGAAGGCGCGCAAGAGCGGCAAATATGCGACCTCGGATTGGCTGGACATCGAAAAGCAGCGCGGCATTTCCGTCGCCAGCTCGGTGATGCAGTTCACCTACGGCGATTGCGTCATCAACCTGCTGGATACCCCCGGCCACTCGGATTTTTCCGAAGACACCTACCGCGTGCTGACCGCCGTGGATGCCGCAGTGATGGTGATCGACGCCGCCAACGGCGTGGAAGACCAGACCATCAAGCTG
>DATHWE010000131.1:0-2779 GCA_035460905.1 Methylophilaceae bacterium
CGATCTCGCGCCGGAAGCCCGCCTCGCTTTGCTGGACGACTTTCGCAAGGAACTGGATCGCATCGCTGCCGGCAATCCTCCCGATACCGAGTTTTTCCGCACGCTGGCCGCGATGATTGCGGAGCGCAATCTGCCTTTGCAACCGTTTTACGATCTGCTCGATGCGTTCAGCCAGGATGTCGTGAAATCGCGTTATGAAAATTTCGGAGAGGTCATCGATTACTGCCGTCGCTCAGCCAATCCTATCGGCCGGTTGCTGCTGCATCTTTATGGTGAAGCGACCCCGCGCAACATTGGCTACTCCGATGCCATCTGTTCTGCACTGCAGATCATCAACTTCCTGCAGGATGTCGAAATCGACTACCGCAAGGATCGGATTTATTTCCCGCTCGATGAAATGACCAAATACCGCATCAAGGAAGCCCAGATCGCTGGCAAGGACGCGGGCGGCATGTGGTGGAACTTCATGCAGTTCGAGATCGAACGCGCACGCAAGCTGCTGCAATCGGGCGCTCCGCTCGGGCTGGTGCTCAAGGGCCGTATCGGCATGGAAATGCGCACAATCATCGCCGGCGGAGAACGCATCCTGAACAAGCTGCACAAACACAAGGGCGACATGTTCAATCATCGCCCGGCACTTACCCCGCGCGACTGGGGGTACATGCTCTACCGTGCCGTCAGGGCCAAATAATGAATCCGCACGACTATTGCCAGCAAAAGGCTGCCGCCAGCGGCTCCAGCTTCTATTACAGCTTTCTCTTTCTGCCCAAAACAAAGCGCCAGGCCATTACCGCACTTTATGCCTTCTGCCGCGAAGTGGACGACGTGGCCGACGAATGCACTGATATTGCCATTGCCCGGACCAAGCTGGCCTGGTGGCGTACCGAAATCGCCAACCTGTACGCCGGCAACCCACAGCACCCGGTGACGCAGGCGCTTGCGAATGCAGTGCGCGACTACAACCTCGCCGAAGAGCATTTCCAGGAAATCATCGACGGCATGGAAATGGATCTCGACCAGAACCGTTATGGCGACTTCAAGGAACTGCATCTCTATTGCTACCGCGTCGCCAGCGTGGTCGGCCTGCTTTCGGCGTCCATTTTTGGCTACAGCGATCGCAAAACCCTCAAGTACGCGCATGACCTCGGGTTGGCTTTCCAGCTGACCAATATCGTACGCGATGTCGGCGAGGATGCGCGCCGTGGCCGCATTTACCTGCCGCTCGACGAGATGGCGCAACATGGCGTCAGCGAAGCCGACATCCTGCACAGCCGCGAAAGCGAAAACGTACGTCGACTGCTCGAATTCCAGATCGAACGCGCTGAGGAATACTACCAGCGTGCTTTCGAAGAGCTGCCCGATGCCGACCGGCGCGACCAGCGCACCGGTCTCATCATGGCAGAAATTTACCGAGCACTGCTCGATGAGATACGGCTTGGTGGCTGCGAAAAGGTGCTCAATCAGCGCGTCTCGCTCACCCCGCTGCGAAAACTCTGGCTGGCATGGAAGTCATGGCTCAAGGGCTAGCCTCCCCCAAGGCAATATACCCTTGCGTGTAGCCGTCATCGGAGGCGGATGCGCAGGATTGGCCGCAGCGGCCAAACTTGCCGAGCATGGCGTTGATGTCAGTGTCTTCGAGGCCAGCAAACAACTGGGCGGCAGAGCTCGCGGGCTCAACTGGAAAGGCAAGCGGCTGGACAATGGCCAGCACATCCTGATTGGCGCATATCGCGACACGCTAAGTCTGATGCGCCTGGCTGGCGTGGATGAGCTTTCCGCCCTGATGCGCCTGCCGCTGCAATTGATCCAACACCATCAGTTCCGTCTACGGGCCTCCGCCAGATTGCCCGCCCCGTTGCATATTCTCTCCGGCCTTTTACGTGCTGAAGGCCTGACGCATCGCGAAAGGCTGGCTGCGCTGCGCTTGATGATCACCCTCCGGCTCTCCGGGTTCCGACTCAGACGTGATGAGCCTTTAAGCGCGTATCTCGTGCGCCACCGGCAACCGGAGCGCGTCACCCGCTGGTTGTGGGAGCCTTTATGCCTTGCCGCACTCAATACGCCCCTGGCACAGGCCAGCGCGCAAGTGTTTCTCAATGTGCTGCGCGACAGCTTCTCGAAAACAAAAAACGACAGTCATCTGCTATTGCCGCGTGTCGATCTCTCCACCTTGCTTGCCGACCCACTTGGTCGATACATTCAGGCGCATGGCGGCCAAATCCGTCTCGGCACGGCTGTCACGGCGATTCATCAGATTAGCGACGGTTACGCCGTGGAATGTGCCAGCGAGACGCAACATTTCACCCATGTGATTGCCGCGGTATCACCCTTCCGCCTGCCCGAGCTGATCAAACCATTGCCGGAGCTGGTCAAAGTCGCCAACCAGTGCGAACGTTACGTGTACCAGCCCATTTATTCCGTTTACGTGCAATATCCCGAGTCTGTACGCCTGCCCTTCCCGATGATGGGGCTTAGTGGCGGCCACGCGCAGTGGGTCTTGGACCGCGGCAGCCTCGACGGACAGTCGGGCCTCTTGGCGGTGGTGATCAGCGCTGAAGGCCCGCATCAGGACCTCACGCAAGAAGCGCTGGCGGAAGCCGTCATTCGCGAACTGGCGTGTGCTTTCCCCCATATGCCGCCTCCGCTTTGGCATAAGGTCATTGCAGAGAAGCGCGCCACCTTTGCCTGCCTGCCTGATCTGGAGCGACCGGCACAGCGTACGCCGCTTGCCAACTTTTTTCTGGCCGGGGACTACACGGCAGGCGATTATCCCGCGACG
>DATHWE010000132.1:0-2192 GCA_035460905.1 Methylophilaceae bacterium
AATCTGCCCGGCACGACAGAATCGCAATACCCCAACTGGCGTCGCAAGCTGCCGCTCAATATCGAGGAGTGGCGCGGCGATCCCCGGGTGCAGGGCTTTACGGAAACCCTGCGGCGCGAACGCGGGACCTCAGTGCAGCCGCAACCGCCGCCGCGGAGCCTTGAGAACAGCACTGTCACTCATTGGCGCGTACCGCGCGCCACGTACCGCCTGCAATTCAATAGCCGTTTTACCTTTGCCGACGCCGCGCTGATCGTGGATTACCTGGATCAGCTCGGCATCAGCCACTGCTACGCGTCGCCTTATCTCAAGGCGCGCCCCGGCAGTCCGCATGGCTACGACATCATCGACCACAACGCGCTCAATCCGGAAATCGGCAGTCCGGAAGAGTTCGAGCATTTCGTCGCCGAACTCAAGGCACACGACATGGGGCAGATCCTCGATATCGTGCCCAACCACATGGGCGTGATGGGCTCTGACAATGCCTGGTGGCTGGATGTGCTGGAAAACGGCCCGGCCTCGGTCTACGCACAGTACTTCGATATCGACTGGTTCCCGTCCAATGAGGAATTCCAGGGCAGGGTGTTGCTGCCGGTATTGGGCGACCATTACGGCGCGGTGCTGGAAAACGGCGAACTCAAGCTGATGTTCGAGCCGAATCACGGCGAATTCAGCGTGTTCTATTACGAGCACCGTTTTCCGGTCGATCCGCGTGAGTACGCGCACATTCTCGGCTACGGGCTCGACAAGCTGGCAGCCCGCCTGGGGGTGGAGCATCCGCAAGTGCTGCAATTCCAGAGCCTGGTGACGGCGTTCGGCCATATTCCGGCACGCCTGGAAACGGAACCCGAGAAAATTGCCGAGCGCAGCCGCGACAAGGAAATCCTCAAGCAGCACCTGGCCGCGCTTTACGCCGCAAGCGCCGACATCGTGCAGTACATCGAGGACACCCTGGCCGAATTCAACGGCGGGGCAGGCGAGCTGGATCGTTATCAGCTCCTGCATAACCTGCTGAGTGCACAGGCATATCGCCTGGCTTATTGGCGCGTGGCCGCGGACGAGATCAATTACCGCCGGTTTTTCGACATCAACGATCTCGCCGCGCTACGCATGGAGAATGCAGCGGTATTCGAAGCCACGCACAAACTGGTTAGCCAACTGCTGGCTTCGGGCAAGGTAGACGGCCTGCGGCTGGACCATACCGATGGGCTGTACGATCCGGTGCAATATTTTCATCGTTTGCGTCAGATGGGTGCTTCGCTGCTTGCTCCAACCGCATCCGAACAAACGGAAGTACCGCCGCTATATGTGGTGGTCGAGAAGATACTTGCCGCGCACGAGCATCTTCCCGAGCACTGGCCTATATCCGGCACCACCGGCTACGACTTCATGAATCTGTGCAATGGGTTGTTCGTGGATTCCGCCGTAGCGGAAAAAATGGACCGTATTTACGCTGCCTTCATCGACCACAAGCTGGATTTCGAAGAGCTGCGCTACATCAACAAGCGCAAGATGATGCGCGTCTCGATGACCGGCGAACTCAACGTGCTGGCGCATCAGCTCTCATCCATCGCGCGTGCCGACCGGCGCACCTGCGACTACACCACCAATAGCCTGCGCTCGGCACTGGCAGAGGTTGTGGCTAGTTTCCCGGTATATCGCACCTATATTTCTGCTGAACAGGTGTCACCGGAAGATACACGCCACGTCGATTGGGCAGTCGGCATCGCGAAAAAGCGCAGCCAGGCGGCCGATCTCGGCGTGTTCGATTTCATCCGCGACGTACTGCTGAAAGTGCGCTCGGAAGGCAAGAATCAGTCCTATCAGGAAGCTGTGACCAGCTTTGCGATGAAGTTCCAGCAGTACACCAGTCCGGTGATGGCCAAGGGCATGGAAGATACTTCATTTTACCTCTACAACCGATTGATTTCATTGAATGAAGTAGGTGGGGATCCGCGTCGTTTCGGCGTCCCGCTGAATATCTTTCATCGTGCGACGCTGGATCGAGCAAAGCGCTTTCCGCACGCCATGCTGGCCACCTCTACGCATGACAGCAAGCGCTCCGAAGATGTCCGGGCGCGTATTGATGCGCTTTCGGAAATGCCGGACGAGTGGCTGGAGGTGATTACGCGCTGGAGCCGCATCAACCAGGGGCTTATCCGCGTCGTGGATGACAAGCCTGCGCCCAGCCG
>DATHWE010000133.1:0-1923 GCA_035460905.1 Methylophilaceae bacterium
CTTGAAGTAGGTATACAGCGATTTGGACTTGCTGGACAGTACCGGCAGCGCGCTGTCGGTACCCATGGAGCCGGTGGCTTCTTCGCCGTTGGTCGCCATCGGCTGCAGAATGAACTTGAGGTCTTCCTGCGAGTAGCCGAAGGCTTGCTGTACGTCGAGCAGCTCGGCCTTCATTTCCAGCTTGAATTCTGCCTTGGGCAGGTCGCCGAGGAAATAGCGGGATTGCTCGATCCACTCGCGGTAAGGCTTGGCTTGTGCCAGTGCGTGCTTCACTTCCTCGTCGTCGATGATACGGCCTTGTTCCAGGTCGATCAGGAACATCTTGCCCGGTTGCAGGCGCCACTTCTTGACGATCTTTTCTTCCGGGAAAGTCAGTACGCCCATTTCGGACGCCATCATGACGTAGTCGTCGTCGGTGATCAGGTAGCGTGCCGGGCGCAGGCCGTTACGGTCCAGTGTCGCGCCGATCATGCGGCCATCGGTGAAAGCCACGGCGGCGGGGCCATCCCATGGTTCCATCAGCGCGGCGTGATATTCGTAGAACGCGCGGCGGTCTTCGTCCATCAGTGTGGTGCTCGACCATGCTTCCGGAATCAGCATCATCATGGCATGCGGCAGCGAATAGCCGCCGGCAACCAGCAGTTCCAGCGCGTTGTCGAAGCAGGCGGAGTCGGACTGGCCTTCAGAGATCAGCGGCCACAGCTTTTCCAGATCCTCGCCCAGCACGGCGGATTTCATCGCTTCGTGACGGGCAGCCATCCAGTTGACGTTACCGCGCATGGTGTTGATTTCGCCGTTGTGGGCGATCATGCGGAACGGGTGAGCCAGATCCCAGGCCGGGAACGTGTTGGTGGAGAAGCGTTGGTGCACCAGCGCCAGCGCGGACACCATGTCGGGATCCTGCAGGTCCTGATAGTAGGTGCCGACTTCTTCTGCCAGCAGCATGCCCTTGTAGACAATGGTGCGGCTGGACAGTGATGGCACGTAGAACTGCTCGCCGTCTTCCAGCTTCAGCGCGCGCACGGCATGCTCGACGCGCTTGCGAATGACGAACAGCTTGCGTTCAAAGGCGTTCTGGTCGGCGGCGTTGCTGGCGATGAACACCTGGCGCATCACCGGTTCGATGGCGCGGGCAGCAGCAGCGATATCGCTGTTGTTGCGTGGCACGTCGCGCCAGCCGAGGCAGGTCTGGCCTTCTTCAAGAATGATGCGCGCGATGACTGACTCGCAGGCTTCGCGGCCATTGCGCGATTGCGGCAGGAAGATCATGCCGCAGGCATAATGGCCTTCTGCCGGCAGCGTAATATCGAGCTTGGCGGCTTCCTTGCGCAGAAAGGCATCAGGCAGCTGGATCAGCATGCCGGCGCCGTCGCCCAGCTTGGGATCGTAACCGGTCGCGCCGCGATGGGTCAGGTTGCGAAGGATCTCCAGACCCTTGCTGACGATGTCGTGGCTCTTGCGTCCTTTGATGTGTGCTACAAAACCGACCCCGCAAGCATCCTTTTCGTTTGCCGGATCGTATAAACCTTGTTTAGCTGGCATGACCGCTGCCCCTGTATATCCCCTCGCCACCTGTTCGACAAACCGTCACGCACTACGTAAACCGAGGGTATTTACGTTGCGTTCCGCCGCGCACCCGCGCGGCTAGCTAAAATTTGGGTGAAACCTTGTAATCTTACCGGCAACGCAGCCCTTCATCAACCATGAATTGGCGATGGGGATGAATGCGGCATATGCGCTCCGGCGATGCTGTAAAGCGCTGGGCCAACACTGGGGCGGCAAGCATGGCATCTCGCCGCGACTGCTCGGCACCGTTATGCTTTGGCAATGCGTGCGGCGAGATCGTTCTTGATGGGGGTGGGTGGGTCTTCGAAAACCAGCAGCCGCAGCGACAGGCATAAAAGCAGGGCAAGAACACCATAG
>DATHWE010000134.1:0-5720 GCA_035460905.1 Methylophilaceae bacterium
ATGTTCTGTTCGCCAATCTGGCCCAGTGCCGTCTTCACCTTGCGGTTCATCAACGCCAGCGCCCCGGCCGGGTCGTGGCGATTGTCTTCCAACAGGATATGGTCGAGGAAAGACGCCATGATCAGCGTCATGAACGCGCCCGGCACGCCGTGGCCGGTGCAGTCGATCAGCGCGATGAAAAAACCGTCGTCGAATTTCTTGCAGAAGTAATAGTCGCCGCCGACCTTGTCGCGCGGCTCCCAGTGCATGAAGTAATCGCCGAGTGAAGCCGCCATGTCCTCGCGCGAAGCGCGCAGAAAGGACTTCTGGATCACGCTGGCGTAGTTGATGCTCTCCATCACCAGCCGGTTTTTCTCGGCCTGCAAGTGCGTGACCACGCGCACCAGGTCTTCGCCGGTGCCCACGCCCATGTACAGACCATCGCCACCGGTGATCACAAAGCCGTCGTTCAGCGTCTTGCCGCCCGCGCTGACCACCTTGAAGCTCAACTCCTGGATACTCATGTTCTCATCGACGATCAGCGGCTGCTTGTCCATGAAGGCGATGCAGCTCTTGCGACCATACAGCTCGCGGCGGAAAGGCTTGGCGAGGCCGTCCATGAAGATGTTGCGGTTGATGAGGCCGATGGGCTTGCCGTTCTCCACCACCGGCAGGCCGATCACCTCGGGATGGTCGGTCAGCAGTTGCAGGACTTCGTCGTTGGTTTGCTGCGGGGTAACGATGGGGGCGGCGCGCAGCAGGCTACGCGCGATGTACTCCGACTCGATCTCGGCCAGCCCGGCACGGGACTCGGCGATTGCGGATGCGTTTGACATGAAGACTCCAAGGCGATATCCGCCTTAAACAATGAGTCATCAAGATTAATGAAGAAGTGTTAAGGAAAAGTGACGAAACCGCGAATCCGGCAAGCGCCACACTACCCCAGCAGCACCAGCCCCCAAACCGCGGCCAGATTGACCAGGCTGACGAACACCGCCGCACTGCCGATATCCTTGGCGCGTTTTGCCAGCAGATGGTTCTCGAGCGAAATGCGGTCCACCGTCGCTTCGACTGCGGAGTTGAGTAACTCCACCATGATCACCAGCAGCACGCTCCCTACCATCAGCGCACGGCCGATGGCTTCATGCTCCAGAAAAAAAGCCAGCGGCAACAGTACGAGAGCCAGCCTGACCTCCTGACGAAATGCATCTTCATTCTGGTAGGCAGCCTTGAGACCCGCCATCGAATAGCCGAATGCATTAATCAACCGGCGCAGGCCGGTTTTCCCCTTGAACGGACTTTCCATCATCACCCCTGGTTGCAATTCTGGCGGAGTATAGCAGCCCCGCGCTGTCACGATAAAATCACTCATCTGTCACGCCATTTTCACGCCGGTACGGCACATTGCGCGTCATGAACGGACGACGCTACCTGTTGTTATGGCTGCCGCCGCTGCTGCTGCAAAGCGGGGATGCACAGGCCTGGGGCCTGCTGACCCATGTCTATTTTGCGCAGTGGCTATTATGGACGCTGCCGCTGGCTGATCCCAACCTGCGCCGCGCTGCGCAAAAATTTCCCGAGCTGGTACTGGCCGGCGCCTGCCTGCCCGACCTGGCGCTGATTTCCCCCGCCTTCCGCGATACCCACCGCTGGGACCATATCCACGCGCTGCTGCATGGTGCGCGCAGCGATGAAGAGACCGCCGTCGCGCTGGGCTATGCCAGCCATTTGCTGGTCGACGTGGTAGCACACAATCACTTCGTTCCGGCCCATGAAGCCATGTGGCTGGACAAAACCCTGCTCACCCACGTCTCCAGCGAGTGGGCGGTGGATGCGCATATTGCAGACATGGTGCCGACAACACCCCATCGCCTGCTGCAAGCGCACGGCGCAGTACTCGCCCCCATCATGGCGCGCCGCTTTCATTGCACGCCGCAGCGCGCGCAGCAAGCGATTTCCAGGCTGGCCAATGCGGACCGGTTGCTGCGCACGGCCCGCCTGCCGCATATTCTTTACCATACCTTCCGCCGCATCGACCGCCGCGTGTTTCGCCATTTCGTCTACTACATCTCGCAGACGCAGATCATGCTGGAAAAGATCGACACCGTGCTCGAGGAAAACGGCTGCCCGGTCTGGGAAGCCGATCCCAGGCACGAGCCGCACAGGTTGCAGCAGTTACGCCAGGACAGCCTGTCGCAACTGGAAGATCGCCACCCCGCACCCATCGGACTTTTCTCGCCGCTGCCGCACGCGGCAAACGACTACGTCACCCACAAATCGCTCAAGCCGGCGTTTACACCAATATGAACGACACGCTCGCGATCAGCGCACCGATGGCAGCACCTGCCAGAACGTCGCTCGGATAATGCAGGCCGAGTACCAGCCTGGATAGCGCAACCAGCAGCGTAAACGGCAGTAGCAACCAGACCAGGGCCGGAAAGTAGACCAGCCCGACGCTGCAAAATACGACCGCATGCAGCGTATGTCCGGAAGGAAAACTGAACTGGTCGAGCGGCGCACCGGCCACCAGAATCGCCTGATGCACCTCGTAAGGACGCGGGCGCAGGGTCTTGCCCTTGAGCCATTTGTAGATCAGCGTCCCGAACAGCCCGGCCAATGCCATATGCAGGGCCGGGAACCACCCGTTAACCGGATCGGCCAGCACGATGCCCAGCATCACCGTATACCAGAACACGCCATCGCCAAGCCGACTGACCAGCTGGAACGCCAGTCTTACCCAACGATGGCGGCTGGTACGATTGAGCAGCACGCACAGCGACGCATCGAACGCATGCATGCGATGCAGATACAAATTCATCTTATTCATTGCGACCTCCTTGCATTGCCAAATGCAGGTAGTTTTCAAAAACCCCGCTGACTGTCTCCCATGAATTGGTCATCACTGCCGATCGCGCCGCCTTTCCCAGTTGGCGAATTCGATGCGGATCGCTCGCCAATCCGGAAACGCGCCGCAGAAAAGTCTCGCTATCGCCGTAAGGTGCCAGCAATCCATTTTCGTCATGCCTGATATGCATTGCGGCGGCCGCGTAGTCGTACGCGACCACGGCCAGCCCGCTGGCCATTGCCTCGGGCACAACGTTGCCGTAGGTTTCCGTCAGACTGGGGAACAGGAAGATATCCGCCGAGGCGTAGTGCTCGGCCAGTTCCGCACCGCGTCGGGGGCCGGCGAATACATGCTGGGGATATTTCCGCTGTAATTTCGCTAACTCCGGGCCACCGCCGACCCACACCATGCGGGCACTGGGCTGGCGGCGCAGAATCTGCTCGAAAGCGGAAACGACGACGTTCAGATTTTTTTCCGGCGCCATCCGCCCGACGTGGATCGCGACCGGATCGTCATCGCGCACCTTCCATGCCGCTCGCAGCGCCGGATTGCGCCGCGCCGGGTCGAACAGCCCTGCATCCACGCCTCGGCCAAGCACGACGACATTGCGGTAGCCCTCCTGTTGCAGGGTTTGCCGCAACATGGCGTCCGGCACCATGGTACAGGCGGAGTTGTTATGCAGCGTGCGCAGATGCCGCGTAACGGCACCGCGCAGCCAACCGAGGCGGTAATGCCTGCAATAGCGATGGAAATTGGTATGAAAGGTCGTGGTGACGGGAATCAGCATCCTGCGCGCCACCTTCAATGCCGCCCAGCCGAGCGGCCCTTCGGTGGCAATATGCACGATGCTTGGCCGGCGTTCCGTCCATGCACGCTCCAGCAAGGAAGTCACCGGCAAACCGAAGCGCAGACCGGCATATCCGGGAATCGGCAACCCCGGCACCAGGAAATGCTTCATGATCGAATCAGCGGGTTCGGTGATTTCGCCGCGCTGGCGCGGCCGGATGATATCGACCTGCCAATGGCGCGCGGAAAGACCTTCCGCCAGGCGCGAGAGGGTCATCGCCACGCCATTGATTTCCGGCGGCCATGTTTCAGTTACCAGGCTGAGATGGAGGTTGCCGCGCTCAAGAGCGGCGATCGGAGTATCAGGTGTGATTCCCATGGGGCAGAGCATCCCATGGGAACATTAAGGATTGATGTCGGTTTAAAGAATGCCCTGTTACAGCGCTGCCGCGACCCGGACGGCATCGGCAATCCGCTGCGCCAGACTCTCGACCTGCTCGCGCTGCTGGCCTTCCACCATCACCCGCACCTTGGGTTCGGTTCCGGATGGCCGCAACAACACGCGGCCGCTGCCATTCAGCTCGCTTTCCGCGTCCATGACGGCCTGTCTGATTTCGGCATTGCCGTCCAGGTCGATGCGCTGACGCACCACAACGTTGACCAGCACCTGGGGATAAAGCGTCAGCCCGGAGGCCAGCTCGTGCAGGGACTTGCCGCTTTCGCGCACGGCATGCAGCACTTGCAGCGCGGAAATGATGCCGTCGCCGCTGCTGTGTTTATCCAGGCACAGGATATGGCCGGAATTTTCACCGCCCAGCAGCCAGCCCTTTTCGTTCATCAACTCCAGCACGTAACGGTCGCCAACCTTGGCGCGGGCGAAAGGGATATCCAGCTTCGCCAGCGCATGCTCGAAACCGAGATTGCTCATCAACGTACCCACCACGCCGCCGCCAAGCGTGCCGGCCTGCTTGCGGTGCATCGCAATGATATACAGCAACTGATCGCCATCAAGCAGGTTGCCTGCGGCATCGATCATCACCGCACGATCGCCGTCGCCGTCGAAAGCAATGCCGAGGTCGGCGCCATGGCGTAGCACCTTGTCGCACAGCGCACGCGGATGCGTGGAGCCGCAGCCATCGTTGATGTTCACGCCATCCGGATGATTGCCGATGGAGATGACCTCCGCGCCAAGCTCATGAAAGACATCCGGCGCCACGTGATAGGTCGCGCCATGCGCACAGTCCAGCACGATCTTGAGGCCGCGCAGGTCCAGCATGTGCGGGAAGGTGCTCTTGCAGAACTCGACGTAGCGCCCAGCCGCGTCATTAATGCGGCGTGCCTTGCCCAGCTTGGCGGAAGGCATGACCTGCATCGGTTTATCCAGTTCGGCTTCGATGGCATGTTCGATGGCATCGGGCAATTTGCTGCCGTCGGCCGAGAAGAATTTGATGCCGTTATCCTCGAAAGGATTATGCGAGGCGGAAATGACGATCCCCGCCTGGGCACGCAATGCGCGCGTGAGATGAGCCACTGCCGGAGTCGGCATCGGGCCGGTCAGCAATACATCCACGCCGGCAGCGGAAAGTCCGGCCTGCAATGCGGATTCCAGCATGTAACCGGAAATACGGGTGTCCTTGCCGATCAATACCGTCGGATGCGCACCCCCCGCCAGATGGCTGTCGATGCCGGTCAATACGCGACCGGCAGCATAACCGAGACGCATCACGAAATCAGGCGTAATCGGATCATCGCCTACCTTGCCGCGTATGCCGTCAGTACCAAAATATTTTCTGCTCATAAACCTTCCACTGCTGTAACAATTCGGAGTGCATCCACGGTCGCCTTGACGTCGTGAACACGCACGATTCTAGCGCCATTCATTGCCGAGATCACCGCTGCGGACAAACTGGCATGCAGACGCGCGTCCACATCGTTGCCGGTCAGCTGCCCCAGCACCGACTTACGCGACAGGCCGATCAGGAGTGGTTGACCCAACTCACACAGGATTTTCAATTCCCGCAGCAACGTAATATTGTGCATGCTACGCTTGCCAAAACCGAAACCGGGGTCAAGCACGATGCGCTCGCGACCGATGCCGTGCTCTTCGCAA
>DATHWE010000135.1:0-5822 GCA_035460905.1 Methylophilaceae bacterium
TCACCATCCTGGAAGAGCCGGGGTACGCAGACCTGGCGGAATTTCTTGCGGCACAGCAAGTGGAGATCACCGCCTCGCTCCCTTGCTACCTTGAAGACAACGTCAACCGCCAGCGCGGCCGCGGCGTGTTCCAGGCCAGCATCCGCGCCTTGCAACGGCTCAATGCCTTGGGCTATGGCAGGGATGGCAGCGGGCTGATACTCAATCTGGTCTATAACCCGCAGGGGCCGGTACTGCCGCCGTCGCAACAGAATCTCGAAGCCGCCTACCACGCGCACCTGGGCGAGATGGGCATCGTGTTCAATCACCTGTACACCATTACCAACATGCCGATTGCCCGCTTCGGCAGCACGCTTGTCAGCAAAGGGCAGTTCCACGACTACATGCACTTGTTGCGTGCCGCCTATCGGCCGGAAAATCACGATACGGTGATGTGCCGCAGCCTGATCAGCGTGGACTGGAAGGGTTATGTGCATGACTGCGACTTCAACCAGATGCTGAATATGCCACTGGGCGCAGGCGGCCGGCGGCGGACACACCTGGTCGATTTGCTGGCAAAGGATTTGCAGAATGAGCCCATCGCTATTGCCGACCATTGCTACGGCTGCACCGCAGGGCAGGGCAGCAGCTGTGGCGGCGCTCTGGCTTGAATAAAACGACTATAGAAGGAGAAACCCTCATGAACACCCATGCAAGCGTACTCGACCGCTACTCCGATGCGGCAAAGGCGCGTGAAGAAGCTTTATGCTGCCCGGTGGATTACGACCGCAGCCTGCTGGAAATGCTGCCGCAGGAAATCATCGAGAAGGATTATGGCTGCGGTGATCCCTCGCGCTATGTGCAACCGGGCGACACCGTGCTCGACCTCGGCTCCGGCTCCGGCAAGATCTGCTACATGGCCGCGCATTTGGTGGGCGAGGGCGGGCATGTGATCGGCGTGGACATGAACGACGACATGCTGGCGCTGGCGCGCAAATACCAGAAGCCGATGGCGGAAAAGCTGGGTGGCGACCGTGCGCGCTTCGTCAAAGGCTACATCCATGACCTGGCGCTGGATCTGGCGGCCATGGAAGAGCATCTCGCCGCACACCCGGTCAATTCGGCAAACGATCTGGCGGCATTGCAGCTATGGCAGGCCAGGCAGCGTCACGAGCGGCCGCTGATTGCCGATGCCTCGGTCGATCTGGTGATCTCCAATTGCGTGCTCAACCTGGTGGACGATGCTGCCAAGCCGAAGCTGGTGCATGAAATTTTTCGCGTGCTCAAGCCCGGTGGGCGCATCGCCATTTCCGACATTGTGTCCGACGAAGAAGTGCCGCCCCACCTCAAGGCCGACTCCAACTTATGGAGTGGCTGCATTTCCGGTGCCTTCGGTGAGCAGGAATTCGTACAGGCTTTTGTCGATGCCGGCTTCCAGGCCGTGCGCATCGACAAGTGGAGTGCTGAAGCCTGGCAGGTGGTGGAAGGCATCGAGTTCCGCTCGGTGACGGTAACTGCCGCCAAGCCGGAGGGTAAGGAATGCCTGGATTACGGCCATGCCGTCATCTATCGCGGCCCTTTCGCCGAAGTGCGCGACGAAGAAGGCCATATCTTTCCACGCGGCGAACGGATTGCCGTATGCGCCCGCACCTACAAGGCGCTGACGACCGGCCCGCATCAGGAGAGCTTTCTTGGCATCACACCTGCTGTGCTCGGTGAGCCCAAGGCCTGGTGCGCGCCGCACGGCACACGCCGGCCAGCCTCCGTAACCAAGGGGGGCGTATTTGACGTGGCCTGTGATACGGACGGCAATTGCTGCTGAAGGAGGGATAGTGCAATGAAGAAATTTGGAAAATGGCTGGTAGCCGGTAGCCTGCTCGTGCTGGGCATGCCCGGCATGGCAGCTGAGCCGGACTGGAGCGACTATTCCAGACTGCTCGGCGCGTATGTCCAACCCGGCGTCAAGCGCGGTGTGGCCCTCAATACCGTCAACTACGCTGAACTGAAGAAAAGTGGAGAAGTTGATCGCATGGCCGCGCAACTGGCGGCTTTTCCCATGGAAAAACTGGCAAGCCGCGACGAGAAGCTGGCTTTCTATATCAATGCCTACAATGTACTGGCCATCAAGATGGTGCTTGACCATTGGCCGCTGGAAAGCATCAAGGATGTCGGCAGTTTTATCTCGCCGGTGTGGAAAAAACCGGCAGGGCGACTGGGTGGCAAGACGGTCACGCTGGATGAACTGGAGCATCGCATACTGCGCCCGATGGGGGAGCCACGCATCCATTTTGCCATCGTCTGCGCCTCGGTAAGCTGCCCGGATTTGCGCGTGGAACCTTACACCGCCAAACGCCTCGATGCGCAGCTTGACGACCAGACCAGGAAGTTTCTTGGCAACCCGGCCAAGGGTATGAGAGTGGAGGAGGGCAGTGTCCGCGTATCGCAAATCTTCGATTGGTTCAAAAAGGATTTCGACAAGCTGGGCGGCATAGAGGCTTTCGTTCGCCGTTACCGTCAGGATGTGCCTGAGAAGCTGCCAGTCAAAGCCAATATCCCTTATGACTGGGCGCTGAATGCAAGCTGAATTCATCACCATGCTCTATCTGGTCGCCAGCCTGTTTCTGCTATACGCACTGTATAAATGGCTGATGCGTCATCGCCATGCCGCGCCCCGCCTGCCGGTCGGCGTCAAATTCGACAGGGATACTCCCACAACGGTATCGATCGTCATGCCTGTGCTCAACGAAACCAAGGTCATTTCTGACACGTTAGCGCCTCTGCAGGCGTTTCGCGCCGCAGGGCACGAATTGATCGTCGTCGATGGCGGCAGCACGGACGATACCTTGGAAAAGAGCGGCGCATTAGCCGACACGTCGTTGAGCAGTGCGCGCGGTCGCGCACGACAGATGAACACGGGTGCGATGCACGCCGGTGGCGACGTTTTACTGTTTCTGCATGCCGATACCCGACTGCCCGTGGACGGAATTCCTGTATTGCTAAAAGAGTTGGCAAAGTCCGGCAAGGCATGGGGGCGCTTCGATGTGCGCCTTTCCGGACGCCATCCGATGCTGCGCATGGTTGCCTGCATGATGAACTGGCGCTCGCGCATCACCGGCATTGCCACGGGCGATCAGGTCATGTTCGTGCGCCGCGAGGCTTTCCAGGCACTGAATGGTTTTCCCGATATTCCATTGATGGAAGATATCGCTCTCAGCAGCGCCTTGCAGAGCGGCTTCGGCAGCCCGTTATGCCTCAGGAAACGGGTCGTCACCTCCAGTCGCCGTTGGGAAGAGGGCGGCATCCTGCGCACGATTCTATTGATGTGGAAATTGCGGCTGGTCTATTTTTTGGGAGCATCGCCGGAGCGACTCGCCCGGCAATACACGCGACGTGAAACGGCCAACGACCATGTCTGAAACGACCTTGCATGTCTTCGCGCGGGCTCCCGTTTCGGGGCAGGCCAAGACGCGCCTGATTCCGGCTCTGGGCGCGCATGGCGCTGCCGAACTGCATGCGCGACTGGTACAACACACGCTCAAGAATGCCTTATCCGCCGATATCGGCCCGGTTACCTTGTGGTGCGCTCCCGATATTCACCATCCTTTTTTTGAGCAGTGTGCCCACGAGTTTGGAATAACCCTGAAGGCTCAGCAGGGTGACGACCTTGGTCAGCGTATGGCGCATGCGCTGGCTTTCGGCAGGCGTGACAGCAAATGCGCCCTGCTGATTGGCACCGATTGTCCAACGCTTGACCCGGTGGTTTTGAGAAGTGCAGCTGATGCGCTGAAAATGGATGGCGCTGTGGTATTTGTCCCGGCAGAAGACGGCGGCTATGCCTTGATCGGGGTAAGAGAGAGGGTGCCTGCCATTTTCGATGGCATTGCATGGGGGAGCGACACGGTCATGGCGCATACGAGAATTCTTCTGCGATCTCAGTCGCTAGGCTGGAATGAGCTTCCGCCATTGGCGGACATCGATACGCCAAACGATTTGCTGAGCCTTCACCATACGCATCCTGATTTACTGACCGGATTGATTAACCTGGAAATGACATCATGAGCTATATCGAAACCCCGCCTGACCACCGTTTCCCATGGTACGTCAGGCTTTTTCTCGCGAACCAGCGACGTCGTTACGGTCGAGAACTTGAGCCTGCAAGGCTATGGGGAAGGTCTCCCAAAGTATTTGCGGCACTGTCGCTGCTCTATGGCGCGCTCGACCGAAAATCCTCGCCCATCGAACCCGCCTTGCGCACGCTGGTAACAGTGCGCGTATCGCAGATCAACTGGTGTGCTTTCTGTGTCGACATCAATTCATCGACTGCATTAAAGCGCGGCCTCACCGAAGCCCATCTGGAAGCTTTGCCACATTTCGAGGACTCGCCGTTGTTCGATGACCGCATCAAGGCGGCATTAGCATATGCTGAGGCTGTGACCTATAGCGACAGGCAGGTCGATCCGGCGCTGATGGCACGGCTAAAAGGGTATTTCAATGATGAAGCCATCATCGAACTCACGGCGCTGATCGCATTCCAGAACCTCTCCAGCAAATTTAATTCTGCCCTGGATGTAGCCGCTCAAGGCTTTTGCAAACTGCCGCCCAAGTTCGATGCAAATACACAAAATTGTTCAAAATAAGCTGTAGAAGTACCAACCGATAATTAGCCTTCTAAGCAGTCATAATCACAGCGTCTGATAGGGTGCATCTACTGTATAGAACAGCTCCGGCTCCGGGCTGTTTTCCGTTTCGAGGATAAGTTGGCTGTCACCAAAAATAAGAGTAACCTTTTTATAGATGCGTATTTGCTAAGGCAGACTTGGCCGCATTTAGGAGATCGTCGTCTCCGTCTGACGGGGGTGACTCCCTGGCTAAAGGTGATATCCCATTTGGCGTAGTAGAACTCGTACAGCTCCGGCAGAGCCGGATAACCTCCCTGCGAATCATCTGCTGCTACCTTCTGGATAAGTTGAGCCGACGTCTGAGGCCATTCGCGATAAGCCAAAGGCAAGCGCCCGGCACGGCGCTATATAAATGCCAACCTTAAACCAGTTGGCAGGCCTGCCAACGTAATCAAGGTTTCGACCATGTTTACAATGGCTTTCAAACTAGAATTGAGCTATCAGCAGGTTATACAAATCATCGTATTCCTGATCGTGTTCATCCTCTAGGTGTCATCCCGCCTCGAAAGGGGCGGCCCATCAGCACATTTATAAACTATAAAATAATGACGAAAATAAACGAATTCGAACGGGATGATTGGGAACTTAAGGTAAAGCATGTTGAATCGCGATGGTCTTATCACGATCAGAACCGTATTTCTTC
This sequence comes from Methylophilaceae bacterium, assembly GCA_035460905.1. Classification (GTDB taxonomy): domain Bacteria; phylum Pseudomonadota; class Gammaproteobacteria; order Burkholderiales; family Methylophilaceae; genus MM2. The sequence goes on from DATHWE010000135.1 coordinate 5,302, forward strand.
TTTAAGTAGGGTTACAAATTATGTCTTTGTCCTCAATACAGGTGGATTACTTGGCGCCTTAACTTATGTGGCTTCCAAAGATACGACTGAAGGCATCCAGCTTTCAATTGTGCTTTTTTCTTGGGGTATTGCGTTAATTGTTGGGCATGCGGCATTGGATTATTACGCTATTAATTCTGCCTACGCTAAGGTCAACAAATGCATAGAAAAGCTGTACGACTTAAAATACTGTTGGGATGATTTCCAATCGGAAGTGCATGAGGCTGAAGATACTAATGACACTCTCCTACATATAATCGGCTGGTCTAGTGCGCTTTGTTTCTTCGCGGGCCTAATAGTTGGAATAACCCAAGTCCATTAAACTTGTGGGAGTTACGCAATCTCGAAGCGAAGCGCCGCGCTTGTTATCGCAAGTGTGAGGTCCGATATTTGTTTGAGATATCAGAAACAGGGCCGCTTGTTTGGCGGCCTTATTAATACACCTAACTATTTAACATAATATACATTATGCGAAGTAATAA
>DATHWE010000136.1:0-8850 GCA_035460905.1 Methylophilaceae bacterium
CCGAACTCGAGACGCAATTTTCCGGACGTGAAAAAGTTATCGAGGATTTGCAGGCCGGCATCGGCGACTTACGCAATGAGCGCGACCGCGCCGGACGCGTGCGGATGGATGTCGACGCGGCGTTGAAGCAGGCGCGCGACCGCTTGATGGAGGCCGAGCGCCTTGCGCAACAGCAAACATTTTCAGAGAAGTTGATATCAAATAATATCAATGAGTTGGAAGGTAAAATTAAATCAATAGATGATATTTTGTCTTCGCTTTCATCGCGCCGCATGGATGCAGAAATGCATCTGGCGCAATCCTCGCCGGATGCCTTGAAGGTTGCGCTGGAGCAGGCGCTGGAAGTCCAGCGGCAGGGCGAACAAGGATTGGCGGAAGCCCGTAATGCGCTTGCCGGCATCGAGCTGCGCCTGCAAGACATGGAACGCAGCCGCCTGCAAACCGAGCAGCAACTGCACCCGATGCGTGACAAGCTGGAGCAGAGCCGTTTGCAGGAACAGCAGGCGCGCATTCATTTCGAAAGCTGTACGGAGCAGCTTGCCGCTATGCAGATGGATGAAGCCGCGCTGGAAGAAGGTTTGGCAAAGAATGCCAAGGCCGAGGACCTCGACCGCGAGGTCAAGCAGATGGAAGATTTGATCGTAGCCTTGGGCGCCGTCAACCTCGCCGCAATCCAGGAGCTGGAAAGCGAGCGTGAACGGAAGAACTATCTCGACAGCCAGGCGCAGGACCTGGAAGAGGCTACGCTGACTCTGGAAGAAGCCATTCGTCGCATCGACCGCGAAACCCGCAGTCGTTTGCAGCAGACTTACGACGAAGCGAACCGCCATTTCGGCGAGCTGTTCATGACACTCTTCGGTGGTGGGCAGGCACAATTGCAACTGCTGGGCGATGAAATTCTCGATACCGGCATCCAGGTATTTGCCCAGCCGCCGGGTAAAAAGAACAGCAGCATTCACCTTCTCTCGGGCGGTGAGAAGGCGCTGACAGCGATGGCGCTGGTGTTCGCGTTGTTCCGGCTGAATCCAGCCCCTTTCTGCCTGATGGATGAGGTGGATGCGCCGCTGGACGACAGCAATACCGAGCGCTTCTGCAACCTGGTGCGCAAGATGTCGGAACGCACGCAATTCATGTTCGTCAGTCACAACAAGATCACGATGGAAATGGCGCAGCAGCTGATCGGCGTCACCATGCAGGAATCCGGTGTTTCGCGCATTGTCGAAGTCGATATCGAGGCTGCGATGCGCATGCAAACAGAGCTGCCGGTGTAACGTATAATCTGGATTAATTGATGAAAAAAACGGGAACTCGATAGCATGTCGGACTTGCAACTGTCTCTGCTCGCGCTCGGCGCGGTGATTATCGCTGCCGTCATACTTTTCAACTGGTGGCAGGAGCGTCGCTTCATGCAGGAGAGCATTCGCCGCTTTGAAGGGCCGGCGGACGATGTCTTGATGGATGAGTTCCAGATCGATCCGGAACGCGTTGTCGCTTTCGAAACCGAATCCATTGTGGTCGAAGACCGTTATACCGAAACGACTATCCCGGAAGATGTGTTGCTGGAAGACCTGCAGCCACGAAGGTCGAGTCGCGGTAACGAGCCGGTCGCAGCGCCGACCCGGCCTGAGTCGGTGGAAGATAATTTCGTCGATACGGTTCAGTTGGCTCCAAAACAGGCGCCTGACGACGAAATGGTATTCCGGACAACCCCTTCCAAGGCAGATGAAGTGCCGGAAACCCGGGCGGAATTCGAGCCGGAAGGGTTCGATGAGGAAGCATTTGACCGCACCGAGCCCGATGAACTTGAATCCGTCGATGCTCAAATCGAGGAAGTGGCTGCCCTTATGGAAGCTGCCTTTCCCGGAGAAGCGCAGCCGGAAGGAACACCTGAGGAGCCGATAGTCAGCACCATGCCGGCGTTTGTGGACGAGCAGGTCGACCTCATCGGCAAGGCAGCCTTGCCATCGATGCTGGATATGGGCGCTTTCATCCAGGCCATTCAGCAAATGCCGAGATTCGATAAGCCGGTGTATTGGTTCCTGCAGGATGAAACGGGTGTTTGGCGGACATTGACGCCGGAACTTCCGTCCGGCCGTTACCCGCAGATGGCTTGTGCACTGCAATTGGCCGACCGGGCAGGGCCGGTTTCGCAAGGCACGTTAATGGCTTTTCAGGAACAGGTGCAAAACCTGGCTTCGATACTTGGGGCGAAACTCGCATGGCATGGTACGACCGACCCTTTGCAATATGCCGTCGATCTCGACCGCTTCTGCATCGATGTCGATGTCATGGTGGGTTTTCACATCCTGCAAGGTGCGAGCGGACCTTTCGCCGGCACGAAACTGCGCGGATTGGCTGAATCGGCCGGTTTGAAGCTGCATGACGACGGCGCCTTCCATTTCGAAAATGCTGATGGGGAAACCTTGTATACCATGGTGAGCCAGGATCAGCGGCCTTTCAAACCCGAAACCTTGCGTACGGTTTTCTATCGCGGCGTCAGCTTTCAGCTGGATGTGCCCAAGGTGGAAAGCAGCTCGGATGCATTCAACCGTATGGTGGCGTTTGCGCGCCAGCTTGAGACTGCGCTGGACGGCGTGCTGGTGGACGATAACCAGCGCGCGCTAGGCGACATCGAAATCGAAAAGATCCGCCAGCAGCTCAGGATGATCCATGCCAAGATGGTGGCACGGTTCATTCTGCCGGGCACACCCACCGCAATTCGCCTTTTCTCCTGACACATGGCTGTTCCTGAACAAACAGCGCAGCGCGTACGGCAGCTGCGCGAAGAAATTCTTCATCACGATTATCAGTATTACGTTCTCGATACGCCGGAAATCCCGGATAGTGAATACGACCGGCTGTTCCGAGAATTGCAGGCGCTTGAAGCCCAGCATCCGGAACTGCAGACGCCTGAGTCGCCGACGCAGCGCGTGGGTGGCATCCCGGTTTCCGAGCTTGCGCCTGTGCGGCATCGCATTCCCATGCTGTCCATCGAGACGGAAACCGACATTACGCCCAACGGCGCACGTGCTTTCGATGCACGTACGCGGAAAAAGCTGGGGCTGGACGGCAGCGATCCTCCTATCGAATATGCAGCGGAACTGAAATTCGACGGCCTCGCGATAAGCCTGCGCTATGAAAACGGCTTGCTGGTGCAAGCCGCCACGCGCGGCGATGGCGAAGTGGGCGAGGACGTGACGCACAATATCCGCACCATACGCCAGATTCCCTTGCGGCTTAAGGGCAGTGCACCGGAGGTGCTGGAGGTGCGCGGCGAAGTCTATATGAGCCGCCCCGACTTCGAGCGCTACAACGCGCGTCAGCGCGAGCTGGGCAAGGCGACGCTGGTCAATCCGCGCAATGGCGCGGCGGGCAGCATCCGCCAGCTTGATTCGCGGTTGGCGGCGCAGCGGCCGCTATCTTTCTTTGTGTACGGACTGGGTGAAACGATAGGCTGGAATGTACCCGCGACGCATGGCGAGGTGCTCGATGCGTTGAAGACTTTCGGTTTTCCGGTGTGCACGGAACGCACAGTCGGGTTGGGTGCGGATTCCCTGATTGCATTCCATCAGGCGGTTTCTGCCAAGCGTGACAGCCTGCCGTACGATATCGACGGCGTGGTTTACAAGGTCAACAGCCTCGATTTGCAGCGCGAGCTGGGGTTCAGAACGCGCGAGCCGCACTGGGCCGTGGCGCACAAGTTCCCGGCGCAGGAAGAAATGACCGTGGTCGAGAACATCGACGTACAGGTCGGCCGTACTGGCGCGATCACCCCCGTAGCTCGCCTGAAACCCGTTTTCGTCGGCGGCGTCACCGTCACCAACGCCACGCTGCATAATCAGGACGAAATCGACCGCAAGGACGTGCGCATCGGTGACACGGTGATCGTACGCCGCGCCGGGGACGTGATTCCCGAGGTGGTGTCGGTGATATTGAATCGCCGCCCGGCGGATTCCCGGCCTTACTCCCTGCTCGAAGCGATCCATCATGTTTGCCCGGTGTGCGGTTCGCACGCGGTCCGCCTGCCGGAAGAGGCGGCAGTGCGCTGTACCGGCGAGCTGGTATGCCCAGCCCAGCGCAAGCAGTCCATCCTGCATTTCGCCTCGCGTCGGGCGATGGATATCGAGGGCTTGGGCGAGAAGCTGGTCGATCAACTGGTCGACGGCAATATCGTGCATACGCTGGCCGATATTTATCGCCTGGATGCGTTTCGGTTATCCGCGCTGGAGCGCATGGCGGAAAAATCCGCACAGAACATCGTCAAGGCACTGGAAAAGAGCAGGCAGCCGACGCTGGCGCGATTTGTTTACGCGCTCGGCATCCGCAATGTCGGCGAGGCCACCGCCAAGGATCTGGCCCGCTATTTCGGTACGCTGGACAACATCATGGCTGCCGATGCGGCCGCCTTGCAGGAAGTGCCGGATGTCGGCCCGGTGGTGGCCGAATCCATCGCGCAGTTTTTTTCGGAAGCCCACAACCGCGAAGTGATCGCGCAACTGCGCGATCCGGATCTCGGCGGAATTCACCTGCAGGAAGGCGAGGGCAGCCGTTCGGCGAACGCCGGCCAGCTCAGCGGCAAGACCTTCGTGCTGACCGGTACCTTGCCGACGCTGAAACGTGAGGATGCCAAGGAAATGATCGAGGCTGCCGGCGGCAAGGTAAGCGGCAGCGTTTCCAAGAAAACCGACTACGTCGTTGCGGGCGAAGAGGCAGGCAGCAAGCTGACCAAGGCGCAGGAACTGGATGTACCGGTGCTGGATGAAACAGGCTTGCTCAAGCTTTTGAATCCATAAGCATTCCGTATTTGTATCACGATGCAGCCTATGCGAATTGGGTGATTGCGGCAATTCTGCTAATAGCTCAAACTGCAGGCAATGTCGTATAACGAAAAATATCTGGAGCTGAAGTCCAGCGGTAGCCTGCCTTCCCCTACAGGGACGGCAATGAAGCTTATCGAACTTTGCCAGCAGAGCAATGTGGCGTTGCCGGAAATCGTGCATGCGATGCAGGCGGACCCGGGCCTCGTAGGCCGCGTGCTGAAAATGGCCAATTCTCCGATATATGGGCGTCCGCGGCCAGTGGTTTCGCTTTCGCCGGATGTGCTGATGACCATAGGTATCCAGTCGCTGCGGCAGGTAGTTCTGGCATTTTCGCTGGTTTCCTCACATCGCAAGGGGCAATGCCGGGAATTCGATTATCAGGAGTTCTGGTCGCGATCCGTCGCCATAGGCGTGGCCGCGGAGTTGATCGGGGCTGAGGTCCGTATTGCGCCGCCGGTGGAAATGTTTACCTGCGGCTTGCTGTCGCAAATCGGCAAGCTTGCGCTGGCGGCTATCCACCACGACAAATACGGCAATGCGCTGGCCGAGGCCGGCGACGATCATGAACGGCTGCTGCAACTTGAAGAGGAGAATTTCGGCCTCAATCACGCCGAAATATCGGCGGCGATGATGGCGGATTGGGGAATCCCCAAGTTTTTCAGCGAAGCCATTTTGTATCAGGAACTGCCTGGACTGGCCGGTTTTTCCGAAAACAGCCGCCGCGCGCGCCTCATCCAGTGTTTCCATCTGGCCTGGCTGCTGGCCGAGCTGTGTTTCACGGACGAAGCCGAGCGGCCTGAGCGCATGGCCCGGATCTACCCGATCGGCAGAAAGCTCGATCTGGATGGCGAAATGCTGGTCAGCATCGCCAATCAGATGCTGGTGGAATGGAAGGAGTGGAGCGCCTTGCTCGAAATCCAGGTGCGCAACGTGGCATCTTTCCCCGACTCGACGCAGGATGCGTATCAGGACAATATGAATGAAACCGTAGTGACTTCCGAATTCAAGGTCAGCATGGAATCCCAGGTGCATGCGTCGGCGGATATCCTGGTCGTCGACAATGATCCGGCCATGGTCGAACTGCTGAAAACGATACTGGGCAGTGCGGGACACAAGGTCCATACCGCCGCCGACGGCCGAGAAGCCCTGCGCATGGTGCTGGAACACCAGCCGCAGATCATGATCACCGACTGGATGATGCCTGGGGTCGATGGCCTGCAGCTTCTGCGCACGCTGCGTGAAACGGAAATTGGCCGTTACCTGTATGTCATGGTGTTGACCGCGCAAAACGACAAGGAAAAAATGGTCGAAGCCTTCAATGCGGGCGCGGACGATTTTCTCGTCAAACCGCTTGACCGTACCGAACTGCTGGCGCGCCTCAAGGCCGGCCAGCGCATCGTGACAGTACAGCGCGAAGTGATCAACGAATGCGACCTGTTGCGCCGCAACGCCCTGCAACTGACCATCGCCAACCAGCGAGCGGAAGAAGCGGCGCTGACCGACTCGCTCACCGGCCTGTATAACCGCCGCTATGCGATGGACCGGCTGGCGCGCGAGTGGGTGGCTTCCGAGCGCAACCATCGCCCGCTGAGCATCCTGCTGCTGGACATCGACCACTTCAAGACGGTCAACGACAACCACGGCCACAATATCGGCGATATCGCCCTGAAACGCCTTGCAGAAATGCTGGGCGAATATTCGCGCCGTCCGGACATCGCCTGCCGCATCGGCGGCGAAGAGTTTTTCATCCTGGTGCCCGAAACCGCGTTGCCCGGCGCCCTGCGCCAGGCTGAACGGCTGCGCGAAGCCTTCGAGAGCAAGTCCATCAATGTCGAAGGCATAGACCTGCGCTTGACGATCAGCCTGGGTGTGGCACAGAAGTGCGCGGGCATGGCCACGCCGGAAGAACTGCTCAAGGTCGCCGACGAGGCGCTTTACCAGGCTAAACGAGAAGGACGCAATCGCGTGATCGCAGCACCCATCCAATGAACCAGTACGACTTGATCGAAAAAGTGGTGGCCATTGCCCTGGAGGCGGGACACGCAATCATGAAGGTGTATGACGGCGAAATCGCCGTCAGCCGCAAGGAGGACGATTCGCCGCTGACGCAAGCCGATCTCGCCGCGCACCATGTGATCGAGGAGGGCCTGTCGCAGCTGACACCCAGGCTACCGATCCTTTCCGAGGAGTCGGTGGCCTTGCCTTATGCGGAACGCAAGACCTGGGGTACCTACTGGCTGGTCGATCCGCTGGACGGAACGCGCGAGTTCATCAAGCGCAATGGCGAGTTCACCGTCAATATTGCACTCATCGAAAATCACGAGCCCGTATTGGGCGTGGTCTATGCTCCGGCGCTCGATCTGTTGTTTTATGCCGCGAAGAATAAAGGCGCTTTTCGCAAGCTCGGCAGCAAACCGCCGCAGCCGATCCAGGCCCGGGCTTTCGACGCCACGCAGGTGACAGTGGCTGGCAGTCGCTCGCACGCCGGAGAACGCTTGATAAGCTTTTTGTCCAACATGGGCCCGCACATGCTGATCAGCATGGGGAGCTCACTCAAGATTTGTCTGGTAGCGGAGGGCCGGGCGGACGTTTACCCACGGCTCGGGCCGACCTCGGAGTGGGATACCGCTGCAGCGCAATGCGTGCTGGAAGAGGCGGGCGGGCGCCTGGTGGGGACGGACAATCTGCCATTTCGCTACAACACCAAGGAATCCCTGCTCAATTCCGATTTTTTTGCTACAGGAGCCACCGGCCACGACTGGTCGCAGTACCTCAAATGAAATGCAAGCTTTTGTTAGTTAGTGGTCTTTTCTTTTTCACGAATTCCGCTCTGGCTGGCGGTGTCGATGGCTGCAACCAGGCATTGGAAACAGGCGATGCCGCAAAAGCCATGACGCAAGCCCAGGAAGCCCTGCCAAGTGCGGCCAACAAGCGGGAAGCCTACCTGTGCCTGGGGCGTGCGGCAGGCGCGCTTGGCAAGCATGAAGAAGCGCTGGCAGCCCTGCAGTCCGCGGAGAAACTTTCTGCGCAGCCGGTGGAGCGCATCATTGCGCTGACGTTGCTCGGTAATCAGTACCGCGAAGCGGAAAAAACTCCGCAGGCCGTCGAGGCCTACCGCAAAAGCCTGGAGATCGCCCGGGCCGAGAAAAATACCGGCTTCGAGTTGATCAATCTTAACCAGCTGGGTTCCGCGCTGGAAAAGAGCGGCGATGCTGGAGGTGCTTTGGAGCAGTACCAGTTGGGGCTCAAACTGGCCGCCAACGACAATGAGCGTGCCGACAGTCATGCCCGCATTGCTGCCGCCCACAGCCTGCTGGGACAACATGACAAGGCAATCGAGCACCAACTCAAGTCGGTGCTGTTCGAAGAGCGTGCCGGCGATTTCAACCATTACGCCTATGCGAACATCGAGCTGGGTCGAATTTGCCTGGTCGCGAAGCAGTATGCCGATGCTGAAAAATGGCTGGGCAAATTCCTGGGAGCCATCGTCGAGGCCGGCGACTCCTATTGGCAAGCAAAAGCCCGCCTCATGCTGGCTCAGGTGAAATCGGCCAAGGGCGCAGGGAATGAAGCAAAGAGCGAGTTTTCCCAGGCACGTGCGATGGCACAGCGTATCGGCGCGAATCAACTGCTGGGTGAAATAAACAAGGCGGAATCGGCAGCCTCCATGTAAGGATCGGCGGTCTCATGCGCTAGGAAGAAGATCGATGATTGGCGGAAAAACAGGATAAAAAGGTATTACATTTTTTTTACAACTAGCATTTGCGGACTGATATTATTCGGGCCCGTGTTGACTGCAAATACCTTGATTTAATGATGGAAATTATGGGGTTGGCAACGGGGCGGTCATTGATCGCCATTGCCTTTGTCGGGCATGGCTACTCGGGCAAGTCATGTGCTTGCATGTTTACAATCAAGATGGGAAGTTTCATATGTTGCAACTGAAAGTTATTGGAATCGCTTGTTTTATGCTGTTTTTCTTCTCTTTTGCCGTGTATGCAATGGTCAAGGTGACTGAGCGCGAGAACAA
>DATHWE010000137.1:0-31496 GCA_035460905.1 Methylophilaceae bacterium
TGGCAGATTGTGCCCTGGATCGCGTCCTCGAACACGATCTCGGACTCATTCACCCGTACGCGCCACGCACGCGGCGGTTTTCCGTCAGCCAATCCGCTACGGCAAGTACCCGGATATATCGGTCCTTCGATCCCTTGTGGCGCAGAATCGGCAATTTCCTTGCGCGTACAGGCACATGCGTAAAGCTGACCGTCCTGCCGCAGTTTGGCAAGCGCCGCTTCGTAGTATTCACTGCGTTGGCTTTGGTACAACACAGGCTCGTCCCATTCGAACCCATAGGCCTCCAGGGCCTTGAGAATGGCGTCTGCCGCGCCCGGCATTTCACGCGGCGGATCGAGATCCTCCATGCGAACCAGCCATGTGCCGTTGTGCGATTTTGCTTCGAGATAGCTGCCGACAGCCGCGACGAGCGAGCCGAAATGCAGGGGGCCGGTAGGGGAGGGGGCGAAACGGCCGCGATAGAGTGCGCTTGCCATTAAGTGTTGAGTTAGCGGTTAATACAGTCGAACGACGTTGTCCAGGTGCGGCGGAATGTCGATAGCCTCGACGCGTTTGCCTAACAGCGTAACGCTGCATGACAGGCGCTCGACGCCTGTATCACTGACTTCAAAGCCGTAGGTACGTTTGAGCTGCATGTGACCTGAGCGATTACGCCCGGCACGCAGTTTGGTTATGGCGACAGTTTCATCGAGAAACTGCAATCCGTACTTTTCCGCGGCCTGCTGACCGGCGGCGACCGCAATTTCGCGGGCCTTGATGCCATCCAGCCAGAACCAGGCGATGATGGCGAGCATCACGAGCAATCCGATTTCCATGGCTTATCCTGCAGTTTTCTGGGCAGATTCTGGAACTGGCTCTGGTAGTACATCCTCTTCGGGTTTTTCTTCATGCAGCGACAGATGGTCGATCCCCGACATGGCGTCCCTGGACTTGGAGTCCTTGCTGTGCAGCTTGAACTTGAGGCGTAGTTCGTTGATGGAGTCGGCGTTGCGTAGCGCGTCGTCCTCGGTGATGCGGCCTTCCTCGCACAGGTTGAACAAGGCCTGGTCGAAGGTCTGCATGCCGAGTTCCATCGATTTCGCCATCGCCTCTTTGACCATATTGGTTTCGCCCTTGAGGATCAGGTCGGCCACCAGCGGCGAGTTAAGCAGGATTTCGATGGCCGCGCAGCGTCCTCCACCTTTTTTCGGCACCAGGCGCTGTGATACGAAGGCGCGCAGGTTGAGCGAGAGGTCCATGTGCAGTTGCGCGTGGCGCTCTTCCGGGAAGAAGTTGATGATGCGGTCCAGCGCCTGGTTTGCGCTGTTGGCGTGCAATGTCGCCATGCACAGATGGCCGGTCTCGGCGAAGGCGAGTGCGAACTCCATCGTTTCCCGGTCGCGTATTTCACCGATCAGGATCACGTCGGGGGCCTGGCGCAGGGTGTTCTTGAGCGCATTGAACCATCCGTTGGTGTCGCGCCCGACTTCGCGGTGCGTAATCAGGCAGTTCTTGCTCGGATGCACGTACTCCACCGGGTCTTCAATGGTGATGATATGGCCGTGCGTATGCTCGTTGCGGTAGTCGATAAGCGCTGCTAGCGTGGTCGACTTGCCGGAACCGGTACCTCCCACGAGAATGATCAGACCGCGTTTCGCCATCATCACGTCCTTCAACTGTGGCGGCAGTCCCATTTCGTCGAAGTTAGGGATTTTGGTGGTGATGGTGCGTAGCACCATGCCAACATTTTCCTGCTGGACGAAGACATTGACGCGGAAACGGCCGATTTCCTTGGGCCAGATCGCGAAATTGCACTCCTTCTCCGCGGCAAACTCATTACGCTGCTTATCGTTCATCAGCGCATTGGCAAAGGCCTTGGTATGCTCGCCGTTCAGGCGCTGGGCGTTGAGCGGCGTCATCTTGCCATCGATTTTTATCGCTGGGGGGAAGTCGGCGGAAATGAACAGATCGGATGCCTTTTTCTCCAGCATGACGCGCAAGAGATTGTGCATGTATGCCAAGGCTTGTTCGTTCGTCATGCGGAGTGCTCGATCTGTGTTTGAAAAGGTGAAACGAAGGCTAACTCAAACGCCCAGGTTTTCGACCCAGGCGAGTGCTGCAATGTGACAGTTGTTAACCTTGTCCGGATCATACTGCAAGGACGCTGCCAACTCGGCGATCCGTGAGCTGTCGGCATCTTCGCACGCCTCGGTGAGCTGAAGAAATGGGCCATAGATACCTTCTCGGTTCAGGAGGGCGTCGGTAACGGCTTCAGGCAGCAAGACTTTTTCCAGTACCTGATCCATCGGCATTTCCAGCATGGCGTCCAGCAATGAGAATACGCCGACGATAAAAAGGTTGTCGCGATCGCTTTTTTCGAAATAATCCGTACCCAGCAACTCGGTAAGGCGACCACGAGTAATGGCGGTCTTCATCAATGCGGGAGAAGCGGCATTTTCACCGGCCGTGACCATCAGCAGCGTCAGCCAGCGGTAGAGCTGCTTGGTGCCGAGTATGGTCAACGCATGACGGATCGACTGGATTTCGCAGGACAAGCCGAAGCCGACGGAGTTGATGTAACGCAATAGCTTGAATGAAAGGGCCGGGTCGCGCTTGAAGCCGTTTTCGACATCCTTGACGTCCGCATCCTTGCTTACCATGTTCAGCAGGTCCAGCACGGAGGCGTAGGATGGATTGATGACCTTGGCGGTCAGGGTTTCCGGGTGGGCGAAATAATAACCCTGGAAGTAATGGAAGCCCATTTTCTTGCAGGTGTCGAATTCTTCGTAGGTTTCGACCTTTTCGGCAACCAGCTTGACCGGCAATGGCTTGAGTTGTGCGAACAGCTTTGCGGTGTTTTCCAGGCCGTGCTCCTGCACGTCCAGCTTGATATATTGGGCCAATTGCAGCAGCGGTGCGGTATCCGGCGTATGCACATAGTCGTCCAGCGCGATCTGGAAGCCTTGGTCGCGCAATTCCTTCAACCGTTGGATAACGGCGTCGTTGGCGGGAACGTTTTCCAGGACCTCGAGGACGGTGCGCTGTGGCGGCAGAAGCTCCAGGAACTCACTATGCAGCAGTTCCTCGCTGACGTTGATGAAGGCCAGCTTGTCGCCGAGCAGCCATTGCGCGCCCATGTCGGACATGGTGTTCACCAGCACGCGCGCGCAGGATTTCAGGTTGTCCTCGATGACGGCGTCCTGGGCCGTGGCGCTGTCGCGAAACAGCAATTCATAGGCAATGATCTGCTGTTTCGAGTCGAGTATGGGCTGGCGCCCGATAAATGCATGATCTTGCATTATGTTTTCCGTTATATGAATTATGGTTTCAATGTTGCTACACCAAAACCATGAATGTTTCTAAATCTAATGCAGCTCCGGAAAAGCAGGCAGGTCAGGCAAACAATGCGGCTTTGGTATCCTGCGTTTCCACGCTCAGTAGCGCTTCCATATCCAGTACCAGAACAATGGCGCCGTCACCGGTCAGTGTTGCCCCGGCAATTCCTTTCGGCTTGATATCGTGCAGCGGCTTGATCACGACGTCTGCCTGGCCGATGAAACTGTCGATCGCCAGGATGAAATTGCTTTCGCCGCATTGCATCAACACCCCGAAAGCCGGCACGCCCGAGACCGGCCATCCAATCAGGCTGGCCAGCGTGCGGATAGGCAGCACTTCTTCGCGTACGATCATGGTGGCCTTGCCGGATACGCGCTGTACGTCTTCGGAACGGATGGGCAATATCTCGCGCACCATCGATAGCGGCACCGCGAACGGTTGCGAGCCGAGCCGTACCATCAATACCGGCAGAATCGCCAGCGTCAGCGGCAACATGATGCGGAAGGTGGAGCCCTGGCCGACGACGGAGGTTACATCCACGCGGCCATTGAGCTTCTGGATGTTGGTTTTTACCACGTCCATGCCGACACCGCGGCCGGAAACATCGGAAATCTGGTCCTTGGTGGAGAAGCCGGGCAGGAAAATCAGGTTCAGGCTCTGTTTTTCATCCAGGCTGTTGGCCGTTTCGATGTCGATCAGGCCTTTTTCCACGGCTTTATGGCGGATGACGTCGGCTTTGATGCCACGGCCGTCATCCGTGATTTCGATGATGATGTGGTCCCCGACCTGCTCCGCTGACAGATGCACCAGGCTCTTTGCCGGCTTGCCAGCGGCAACACGTTCTTCCGGACTGTCGACGCCATGGTCGACGGCATTGCGAATCAGGTGGACCAGCGGATCGTTCAAGTCCTCGATCATGGTCTTGTCGATTTCGGTTTCTTCGCCGGAAAGGACGAGCTCGACGTCCTTGCCCAGCTGGCGAGCGACGTCACGTGCCAAACGCGGGTATTTCTGGAACAGGCGGCCGATTGGCTGCATGCGGGTTTTCATTACCGCGTTTTGCAGGTCACCGACCAGCAGGTCGAGATGGCTGACGGCTTCGTCCAGGTCCTTGATGGTTTCCTGGTCGACCTTGCCTTGCATGATGGCTGTGCGCAGGCAGGTTAGGCGGTTCTTGGTCAGACCGATTTCACCGGAAAGATTGAGCACCTGGTCGAGACGGGCCGTATCGACACGAATGGTGGTGTCCTTGGCGGCTGCGGCAACGGCAGCAGTGCCGACGGCTGCCGGTCTGGGAGTCGGAGCTGCAGCGGGTTTTGCCGCCATAACGGGAGTCGGTATCGTAGGGGGAGCCGTCGGCGCCAGATGCGTGTCGCCACCTACCAGGCTATGGTAAAGCTCACTCCAGTCCGGTTCGCCACTGAATCCGGCAACGGAGGTCACTTCGGCCGCTTGCGCTACGGCTTTGGTGATACCGGCAGGAATGGACTCTCCCGCCAATACGGTATCAAGCGAGGCCAGCAGGGCAGGATCGGCGGGCGAGGGCTGCTTCCCTGAAGAGAGTTCGGCGAACATGTCGCGTACCACGCCGGTGGAGGCCATGATGACGTCCATGATGCCGGGGTCGAGCTGCATCTCGGCATTACGCAGCTTGTCGAACAGGTTTTCCGTACGATGGCAGAGCTTGACCATTTCCGTGGCATTAAGAAAGCCGGCACCGCCCTTGATGGTATGGAACCCGCGGAATATCTCGTTCAGTAGCGCCTTGTCGTCGGGATGTTTTTCGAGATCGACCAGCTTGTTATCGACGCCGGACAGCAAATCCGAGGCTTCGGTCAGGAAATCCTGCAGCATGTCCTCCATGCCAGCGAAATCACTCATGTTTTTCCCTTAAATAACTTTAGAAGCCAAGACTGTCCAGCAGATCGTCAACCTGGGCTTGGCTGGTGACTACGTCGGCACGTCCGTCGGCATTGACGACGGGTCCGTTCAGCAAGGAATTATCCAATTCCTTCTTCTTGTCTGCAGGCAAGGTCTCGATGAGTAATGCTACCAACTGGTTTTCCAGCTGCTGTACGGTTTCGGATAGCTTCTTGAGTACCTGGCCGGTCAAATCCTGATAGTCCTGGGCCATGACAACATCCATCAACTGGGAGTTGGTCGCCTTGGTGTTGAGCGGCACCTCTTGCAAATAACTGCGGGTCTGATGGACCAGCGCCTTGAATTGCTCGGTGTCCAGCTTGCGTTCGAACAGCTCCTGCCAGCGCGATGAAAGCTGTGTCGCGCCGGATTCCAGCTTCTGTTGCAAGGGCTTGGTTTCCTCAACGGCATTCAGCGTCTTGACGGCGGCCTGCTCGGTCAGCGTGGATATGTAATTGAGGCGATCGCGGGTATCCGGCATCTTGCCGACCGCACGCTCCAAAGTCTTGTCGTAGCCAAGTTCGCGCATGGTGTCATGCAATGCGCGCGTCAGATGGCCGATCTGGGAATGGACACCTTCCGCTCCGCTGGCGGCCGGAATTGCCATGGGCTCGTGCGAAGCGGGGACCGGAGCAGCCGCTATCGGTTCCGGCACAGATGCTTCGGCCGGTTTTTCGGTATGGGCCTGCGCAATGCTGTCGAATAATGCTTCGAGTTCGTCGGAATCGCCGTTTTCAGTACTCACCTAATACTCTCCCTCTTACAAGCCGTGTTTTTCGAAAACCTTGTTGAGTTTCTCTTCCAGCGTAGCGGCGGTGAAAGGTTTGACCACGTAGCCGCTGGCGCCTGCCTGAGCGGCTTCGATGATGTTTTCCTTCTTGGCCTCGGCCGTGACCATCAGCACCGGGAGGTGTTTGAGCTCCACATCGCCGCGTATTGCTCGAAGCAATTCAATTCCGGTCATGTTGGGCATGTTCCAGTCGCTGACGACAAACTGGAAGCTGCCGGATTTAAGTTTTTGCAGCGCGACGACACCATCCTCAGCCTCGTCGGCATTGGTATAGCCCAGTTCTTTAAGCAGATTGCGGACGATTCGGCGCATGGTCGAGAAGTCGTCCACGATCAGAATCTTCAGGTTTTTATCAGCCATTCAAATGACCCCATGACTTTCGATAGGTTATACGAGTAAAGGACGCAGTGTTTCAGACAGGATAATAGGATCGAATTTTGGCACATAGGCATCGACGCCTGCTTGCAATCCCATTGTCTTGTTGGCCTGCGATGAAAGGGAAGAGTGCATTACCACCGGGATGCCATCGAAGCGGCGATCACCTTTGACGTTTTTGGTCAGGACGTAACCGTCCATCTCAGGCATTTCGGCATCGGTAAGAATCAGGCGTAGCGACTCATGCAACGGTCGATTTTCCTGTTGTGCACGAGCCGCCAAGCTCTTGAGTTTTTCCCATGCTTCGATACCGTTGTTAGCCTGTTGGTACTTGATGCCCATGCGGTCAAGCACGGAGACGATGCTTTTGCGAGCCACTTGGGAGTCGTCAGCAAAAAAGATGTAGCGTTCGATGTTGTCGTTGAATTGCGCGAGTTCGGGAATGTCCGGTTCGCCAAGCGCGGAAGCCAGCAACTGCTCGACGTCGAGAATGGAAACCAGTCTTCCGTCGGGCAGTTCGGTGATCGCGGTAATCAGCCCTTCGTTGCCGGCCAGCATGTCTTGCGGTGGCTTGACCCTGTCCCAATCGACACGAATGATGCGGTCTACTTCATGAACCAGGAATCCTTGCGTATGCCGGCTGAATTCCGTGACGATCAAGGTCTGGTTGGTACACGCCGCCGGGTCACCGAGATTGATGAAGCTGGAGAGCGAGATGACCGGAATGATGTTTCCGCGCAGCGAAATGAAGCCTTCCACGCCTTGCGGAACATTTGGGGTTTTGGTGATGTTGGGCGTGTTGGTGACTTCACGTACCTTGAACACGTTAATGCCGAAAATTTCATTGCTGCCCAGTGAGAACAGCAGGATTTCCATCTTGTTGGAACCCGCGAGCTTGGTGCGAGCATCGATCGCATCAAGCAGGTTGTTGTCGTTATCCATTGACATCTCTTGCATCACATCTCCAGAGCTCAGGCGCGGCTGGCAGTGACCGACAGTAGTCGGGACAGTACTTCAGCCAGCTTTTGAGGTTCGAATTTTGGCACATATTCATCGACGCCGACCGATTTTCCGAGATGCTGGTTGGCCGAGCTGGAGAGCGATGAGTGCATCAGTACCGGTACGCCGGCAAAACGCGCGTCGCTCTTGATGTTGCGGGTGAGAACGTAGCCATCCATTTCCGGCATTTCCACGTCGGTCAGTATCAGCTGGATGAAATCCTTGACGGGCTGGTGTGTGGCGTCGGCCCGCGCGGCTACTTTTTGCAGTTCCTGCCAGGCTTCCTTGCCGTTGGTCGAAAACAGGAACTTGATGCCGAGCGCCTCCAGGGTTTTCTGGATTTGCTTGCGCGCCACGACCGAGTCGTCGGTAAAGAACACTGTCTTTTCGCCGAGATTGAGCGGGGCGAGCGAGGCGATGGTGATGTCGTCCGCATAGCTGGAGGTATCCGCGAGGATTTTTTCCACGTCCATCATCATGACGATGCGCTTGTCCTTCAGTTCGGTGACCGCCGTGATCAGGCCGCCCATCTGTACGGTCAGCATTTCCGGAGGGACCTTCATGGCCGACCAGTCCACGCGCAGGATGGTGTCCACGCTTTCAACGAGGAAACCCTGCGTGTGACCGTTATATTCGGTGACGATCATGATCTCAGGCGGTTTTCCGTTCTGGATGCCGACATACTTGATCAAATCGATGACCGGAACCAGGCTGCCACGCAGGCTGACCATGCCTTCCACAGATGGCGGCATGTCCGGCGCGCGGGTGATCTCGGGGATACGCATGACTTCGCGCACCTTGAATACATTGATGCCGAAGGTTTCCTCGCGCCCCGTGCGCTGGTCTGTCCCGAGCGAGAAAAGAAGCATTTCCAGCTTGTTGGATCCAGCCAATTTGGTGCGTGCATCGATCCGTTTCAATAATTCAGACATGCGTTATGGCTCCGTCCCTGGCGGGACTATTATCTTTATAAATGATGCGTAATTATGCACTGGAATAGCATAACAATGAATTATCGTGCGCTAGGCTTGTCGTTCAGCATGCGAGCTCTTGAGCCAAAGACGGCACGGTATGGCTGTGTCTTTGTCGAAGGCGCCAGGACTGACTCGGCGCGTAGAGTTGAACCTGCTGGCGAAGTTCTACTTTTCCCCTTTTATTGCCAAATAGCAAGATTGAGTTACTCCGCGCATGTTTTTATCATGGGATGTATCCAAATTACGCCCTCGTGACACTATACTTGAGGCCATATGAAAAATGTAGTGGCAATCGCCAGTCCGGCGGCTCCGGTTGCGGAATGGGATAGGTAAATGAGCGTATCCCCCCCGTCTTCGCCAGAAGAGTTGCAGGTGGCATTCAACCTGTTCAATCAGGTATCCGAGCAATTGACCGATGTATACCGGGAATTGCAAAAGCAGGTCGAGCAGCTCACCCAGGATCTTGCAGTAACCAATAACGAGTTGCGCCGCCAACTGGAAGAGAAGGAAAGTTTGTCGCAGCGCCTTAGCCGCCTGCTGGCAGCCTTGCCCGGTGGTGTTGTCGTTCTTGACGATGCTGGCCGGGTGAATGAGGCAAATCCTGCTGTGTTCAGCTTGTTGTCAGGCAAGCTGCTCGGTGAAAAATGGATCAGCGTATGCGAACGCGAGCTTAGGCCGACTACCACGCAGGGAGAGTGGCTGATTGGCGATAGTGGCCGTCGTATTGTCATTTCCACCAATCGCATTGGCGAGCAGGGCGGAGAAATCCTGCTGCTGCAGGACGTTACCGAGGCATATCAGTTGCAGGACCAGTTGCAGCGGCACAAGCGGCTTTCCTCGATGGGCGAGATGGTGGCCGGATTGGCGCATCAGCTGCGCACGCCGCTCTCGGCTGCACTTCTTTACACTTCGCATTTGCGTGGCGAATTGTCGCCAGAAGATCGTGTGCGCTTTGCCGATAAGGCGCTTGCGCGTTTGCATTCGCTGGAGCATCTCATCAGGGAAATGCTGATTTTTGTGCGTGGCGGCAAGGGGAATCAGGAGCGTATCGCCATCTCGACCCTGCTGGCGGATGTGCAGCAGGTCATGGAGCCGCAGATGGCGCACCATGGCCTGGTTTTCGAGGTGGCAGAGAGCAAGCCTGGTGTGTACGTGCTGGGGAGCCGTGAGGCGCTGTCCGGTGCGTTGACCAACTTGTTGACCAATGCGATGCAAGCTTCTCAGCCTCATCAGCGCGTCCGGCTGTCGGCCATGGTCGAAGCGGGGTGGTTGGCTTTCCGCGTCACTGATACGGGAAAAGGTATTCCGCAAAAACTGCAGGACCGGCTGTTCGAACCGTTTTTCACGACACGCACGGAGGGTACCGGTCTGGGTCTTGCTATCGTTCGCGAAGTGGCGCAAATGCATGGCGGTGAAATTTCATTGCAATCCACTGAAGGCGAGGGCAGCGAATTCATTCTGCGGCTGCCGATCAGCGAACAAGAGTCTATTTTATGAAGAAACTGTTGCCCATTCTGGTGGTGGAGGATGATCCCGATTTGCGTGAAGCATTGAGCGATACGCTCACTCTTTCCCGTTATCGAGTACACACGGCCGTCGATGGCGAGAACGCAATTGAATTGTTGCGAGAGCATGCTGTCGGCCTGGTTATCACTGACGTGCAAATGCCCAATATGAACGGCATCACCCTGTTGCATGAGATCAAATCGCGCTGGCCGCACCTGCCCGTTTTGCTGATGACGGCCTATGGCGTCATCTCGCAGGCGGTGGAAGCCATGCGTGAGGGCGCATGCAATTACATGGTGAAGCCCTTTGACGTCAGCGATCTTCTGACGCAGGTGGCGCGTTATATGCTGCCGGTCAGCTTCGGAGAAAGTGGCGATGCCGTGATGGACGACCCGCAGAGCAGCGAGCTTTTCTCGCTTGCGCTACGGGTGGCAGGCACGCCTGCCACCGTCATGATTTCTGGCGAAAGCGGGACCGGGAAGGAAGTGCTCGCCCGCTTTATACATCGCCATTCGCCGCGGGCGGAGCAGCCTTTTATTGCCATCAATTGCGCGGCTATTCCGGATAACCTGCTAGAAGCGACGATGTTTGGCTATGAGAAAGGCGCATTCACTGGAGCCACGCAGGCGCAGGCCGGTAAGTTCGAGCAGGCGCAAGGCGGGACTTTGTTGCTGGACGAAATATCCGAAATGCCGCTTGCATTGCAGGCCAAACTGCTGCGCGTGCTACAGGAGCGTGAGGTGGAGCGCGTGGGTGGGAGTAAGGCGATACCGCTCGATGTACGGATTATTGCCACCACCAATCGGGATATGCAGGTTGAGGTGGCCAAGGGTGGTTTCCGCGAAGACCTGTATTACCGGCTTAATGTGTTTCCGCTGAAGATATTGCCGCTACGTGAGCGCAAACAGGACATCCTGCCTTTGGCCCGACGGTTCTTGAACGACATGGCGAGCGCCATGGGGCGGGGCGGTTTGCGTCTCGATACTGCTTCAGAGCAGGCCATGCTCGATTACGGCTGGCCGGGAAATGTGCGTGAAATGGAAAACGTTATCCAGCGTGCCGTGATTCTTGCTCCCGGAGAGGTGGTTAAGCCCGAGCATTTGCATTTGCCTTCGCGGCCGGCTGCTCAAGTAAATGGCGACGCGGACCGTAATAGCGATGAAGGCAGTGCGCAGGATCTCAAATCATTGGAGAAAGCCCATATCATGACGACGCTGGCTTTGGTCAACGGATCGCGCAAGCTTGCGGCCCAGAAGCTGGGAATGAGCGAGCGAACTTTGCGCCATAAACTGCAGCAGTATCGCGAAGCGGATTGAACCGGCATGCGAATTGCTTTGTCCATGCTAACAAGTAATACGCAGTCCGGCGTGCTTGGGAATATAATTGTTTCCCATGCTCGACGCGACCCGGCAACGCAGGCATAAGGACAGGAATGGATACCAAAGGTATAGATCAACTACTGAGTCAGCTGAGTACTACTTCCGCGCTTGCGGCCGGCAAAAGTGCGCCGGCAGCGGAGGGTAATGCGGCAGATTTTGCCGGCATGCTCAAGGATGCCGTGGAGGGAGTGAATGCCGCGCAACAGGGTGCTGACAAGCTGGCCCAGGCCTTCCAACTCGGGCAGCCGGATGCCAATATCCAGGATGTCATGGTTTCGTTGCAGAAAGCCAATCTCTCATTTCAGACCATGGTGCAGGTACGCAACAAGCTGGTGACCGCGTATCAGGACATCATGAACATGCAGGTTTAAGTCCGCTTTTCACACTCTTCGCGGCTGTATTTCATGCGCTGCAATTCGCGGCGCATTTCCACCTTATTTCCATTACAATAGCGCCCAACGCAATTCAAAATACTTCAACAGTATTTGAGCTATCGATAGAGAAATATGGCCGAAGCTTCTGGGCAATCATTCAGCGCGTTGATGCGCGGGTTCAATGAACTCCCGCCGCAGCGTAAATTCGGCCTGATGGTGGCTGTGGCGGCCGTGATCGCCATTATTATCGGCTCCATGATGTGGGCGCAGGCGCCTGATTACCGGGTTCTCTACGGCAATCTGGGCGATCGTGACGGCGGGGCTGTCATCGAATCTCTCCAGAAACAGAATATTCCCTACAAGATGGGCGAAGGTGGAACCATTCTTGTGCCCTCCGCCATGGTGTACGAAGCCCGGCTGAAACTCGCCTCCGAAGGTCTGCCCAAGGGCGGCGCTGTCGGCTTCGAACTGATGGATAACCAGAAGTTCGGCATTACCCAGTTCCAGGAAAACGTCAATTACCAGCGTGCGCTGGAGGGTGAAATTACCCGCACCATAGAAACGATTTCCGCGGTACAGGGCGCACGCGTCCATCTTGCCATTCCCAAGCCTACAGTGTTCGTGCGTGACCAGCAAAAGCCTTCAGCATCGGTGCTCGTCAGCCTGTATTCCGGACGTGCGCTTGATAAAGCGCAGGTGGCGGGGATTGTTCATCTCGTCGCCAGCAGCGTTCCCGAAATGCCTCCGGGCAATGTCACCATCATTGACCAGAACGGCAATATGCTGACGCAGAACGGTGACAAGGGTGCCGTGCTTGGCCTCGATTCCAGCCAGTTGGAGTACTTGCATCAGGTTGAGCAAGGCTACATGCGGCGGATCGAGAGCATTATCAGCCCGATTACCGGTCCCAATAACATTCGCGCGCAGGTCACCGCCGACCTGGATTTCTCGTTTACGGAGCAAACAGCCGAAGTCTACAAGCCCAACCCCACTCCGGATCAATCCAGTATTCGCAGCCAGCAAACCTCTGAGACGGCAGGCGAAGGCGGGCCAAATGCGGCGGGGGTTCCGGGCGCGCTGTCTAATCAACCTCCCGGCGCAGCGACGGCTCCGCTCAACTCGCCCGGAGGAAGAACTGCTGCAGGAGCAAATGCTACGACAGCCGCTGTCGTTGGTCCTATTCATAAGGAATCGACCACCAATTACGAGCTGGACAAGACCATCAGCCACACGAAATTGCCGGTCGGCAGCGTCAAGCGACTGTCCGTCGCAGTTGTCGTCAACAATAAGGCGATCAGGGACAAGAAGGGTAAAGTAACTTACTTGCCTTTGACGAAGGAAGAGTTGGCTCAAGTCTACAACTTGGCGAAAGAAGCGATGGGCTTCAACCAGGCTCGCGGCGATACATTGAATGTCGTCAATGCGCCATTTAACCTGGCTGAGGGGGAAGAGATTGCGTCTTCGCCAATCTGGAAAGATCCTGCAATGCAGGCTTTGGCCAAGGACATCGTGAAATACCTCGTAATTGCCGGGTTGCTGATGTATTTGGTTCTTGGGGTCCTGAAGCCGATGCTCAGCGAGTTGTCCGCGATTGGCAATGCCAGGATGGCTCGCGCCGAAGGGTCTGGTTTGGGGGGGGCATTCAGTGCAGCCGATGAGACGGGCGAAGTGGTCACGATCGGGAAGAAAAGAGCCTATTCGTACGAGGAAGATCTTCAACTGGTAAAGGATATGGCCAAGCAGGAACCCAAGATTGTTGCTAATGTCGTTAAGGATTGGGTGAATAAGGAATGAGTGAGGACGGAGTACTCAAAAGCGCCATCCTCCTTATGAGTATCGGCGAAGAAGAGGCTGCCGAGGTTCTCAAGTACCTCGGACCCAAGGAAGTCCAGAAGATAGGCATGGCCATGGCTGGTCTGGATAATATTTCCCGCGATCAGATTCAGGTGTCGCTTCACGATTTCCGTGCGGAAGCGGAAGAGCGTACTACGTTGGGGGTGGGCTCCGACAGCTACATTCGAAGCATCCTGACCAAGGCTCTCGGCGACAAGGCCACCAATCTGATCGATCGCATTCTGCAAGGCGGCGATACCAGCGGCATCGAGAGCCTGAAATGGATGGATTCCGCCTCGGTGGCGGAAATGATCAAGAATGAGCATCCGCAGATCATTGCCACGATCCTGGTGCACCTCGATTACGATCAGGCCAGTGAAATACTGGCGATGTTTACCGAACGCCTGCGCAATGACGTGATGCTGCGCATCGCGACGCTTGACGGCGTGCAGCCGCATGCGCTGCGCGAGTTGAATGATGTGCTTACCAAGCTCCTGTCGGGTTCTGACAATATCAAGAAGTCCAAGGTGGGTGGCGTCAAGGCGGCGGCGGAGATCCTCAATTTCATGGGGGGGGCTGCGGAAAGCGCCATCATTGGCAATATCAAGGAGTTCGACGAAGAACTCGCCCAGAAAATTCAGGACGAAATGTTCGTATTCGAGGATATCGGCAAGATTGACGATCGCGGCATCCAGTTGCTGCTGCGCGAAATTCAGTCCGAGTCGCTGATTGTCGCCTTGAAAGGGGCGACGCCTGAAATGCGGGAAAAAATCTTCAAGAATATGTCGCAACGTGCGGCCGAAATGCTGCGGGATGACCTCGAGGCCAAGGGACCTGTGCGCCTCAGCGAAGTGGAAGGCGAGCAGAAGGAGATTCTCAAAATAGTGCGGCGCCTGGCTGACGAAGGTCAGATCGTGCTTGGCGGCAAGGGAGAGGAAAGTTTTGTATAACTTTCTTTGTCGACAGCCAATTGCGGTGTGGCACTGACCATGGCGGAAGACTCCATGCCGCCTGACAGTCGCACGAATTATCAACGTTGGGAGCCGGCCTCCTTGAACGAGGTGGATGTGCAAAAGGTCAAGCTTCCCACGGCTGAGGCGCTGGAGGATATGCACCAGCAAGCACATCAGGAAGGCTACGACACGGGCTATAACGAAGGACTGGCCGCCGGCTACAAAGAAGGGGCTGCGAAGGCGAATGAAGAAGTACGCCGCCTGCAGGAACTGCTCTCCTCTGTCGAGGATGCAATCAAGCATTTCGGTAAAGCGACGAGTGAAGAGCTTTTGAATCTTTCTCTCGAAATTTCAAAACAGATTTTGCGTCAAGCCCTCAAAACTCGTCCCGAATTGTTGCTGCCTATCGTCCGAAATGTCATGGAAAGTATTCCGCAACATTCCCAGCATCCGCATTTGCGCATGCATCCTGAAGATGCCGAGCTGGTAAAAATGCACATGCAAACCGAAATATCCCTCGGTGGCTGGAAAGTTGTCGATGATCAACGCATTGAGCGCGGCGGCTGTCGCATTGAAACGGCGGCGGCTGAAATTGATGCAACCCTGGCGAATCGCTGGGAACGACTGGCAGCGGCTCTTGGCAAAGACATGAGCTGGCTTGATGAAGATGGCGCGCGCTAACAAGCTTCTCGATAACTGGAATCACTACCTCACCGACTGCCGCGAAGCGATCACGCACACCACTCCCTGGACCGTGACGGGCAAGCTGACGCGAGTGGCCGGCCTCGTCCTCGAGGCCGTCGGTATCAAGGCCCCAGTCGGCAGCGTCTGTGTAATTTCACTACCGAACGGGCAGACGGTCGACGCCGAAGTGGTCGGGTTTTCCGGCGATAAATTGCTCCTGATGCCGGAAGCGGATGTCTATGGCGTCGTTCCCGGCGCCAGTGTCTCATTGTTCGAGGCCGAACCTGCCCCGCATCCCCAGCACGGACTCAGGCCACAAGTTCTGCGCCGTCGCTCTGAAGATCGTGTGAAACAAATCGCCGTTGGCTCGCAAATGCTGGGTCGCGTTCTGGATGGCAATGGCCGGCCGCTCGATCAATTGGGCCCTTTGGATTTGGCGGATCGCGCTCCTTTGCAAAGTCGTCCTGCCAATCCTCTATTGCGCGAACCGATCCGTGAAACGCTGGACGTCGGTGTGCGTGCGATCAATGCCCTGTTGCCTGTCGGAAGAGGGCAGCGGATGGGCTTGTTCGCCGGTAGCGGCGTCGGTAAGAGCATGTTGTTGGGGATGATGGCGCGCTATACCGATGCCGACATTACCGTTGTCGGGCTCATTGGAGAGCGCGGTCGCGAGGTCAAGGAATTCATTGAGCAGATTCTCGGCGAGGAGGGCATGGCACGTTCCGTCGTCGTCGCAGCACCTGCCGATACGCCACCCTTGATGCGTCTGCATGGTGCGGCCTATGCCACCGCCATTGCCGAGTACTTCCGTGATCAGGGCAAGAACGTGCTGTTGATCATGGACTCCCTCACCCGCTATGCGATGGCGCAGCGCGAAATTGCGCTGGCAGTCGGCGAGCCGCCGGCGACGCGCGGTTACCCGCCTTCCGTATTCGCCAAGCTTCCGCAGCTGGTTGAGCGGGCTGGCAACGGAGTTCGCGGTGGTGGCTCGATTACCGCTTTTTATACGGTGCTGGCGGAAGGCGACGACCAGATGGATCCTATCGCCGACAGTGCTCGCGCCATTCTTGACGGCCATATAGTGCTTTCGCGTAGCCTCGCGGACCAAGGGCATTATCCTGCAATCGATATCGAGGCTTCTATCAGCCGCGCGATGAATGCGCTGATCACCACCAAGGAGTTCGATTTGGTTCGGCGTTTCAAATCACTGTATTCGCGCTATCAGCGTAGCCGGGACTTGATTAATGTCGGTGCCTATGTACGTGGAACAGATCCCCAGCTGGATGAGGCGATCATGCTGTATCCGCACCTCGAAGGCTTCCTGCGCCAAGCCGTTGAAGAGCGGGTAGGAGTTGCAAGTAGTCGCCAGGAACTCGCGACGTTGTTGGAAATGCAGCTGACGCATTAGCTGGAGTAATTCATGGCCAAGCCTTTTCATTTGCAACCATTGATCAATCTGGCTGAAGACAAAAGCCAGGCGGCGGCACAGGTGCTGGCTCGACTGAAACAGGCTTGGCAGGAAGCGGAAACTAAGCTGCAGCAGTTGCAAGGGTTCCTGGATGAATACAATCACCGGCTGCAGCAGCAGGCGCAAAGCGGTTTTTCAATTACCCAATTGCGCGATTTTCAAGCCTTTATCCTCAAGCTGGAATTGGCAATTCGCGCGCAAGCCGAAGAGGTTGATCGCTGTCATGTGCGCTGGCAGCAAGGGCAGGCGGAATGGCTAGCACGTGAGCGGGAGGTCAAGGCGTATCAGACCTTGCGCCAGCGGCATAACGAAGCTGAACGGAAGTCCGAAGAAAAGTTGGATCAGCTTCAGCAAGACGAGTTTGCGGGAAATCTCCATCGCCGAAAAAACGATATGCAGGAGTAATTTTCTGTTGGAACGGTTGTTGCTTATGCTTGTGTAAATTATTTGCACAGGTGCGACATGGAAGCTGTAACACTCCCTATACAACTCACTGCACAGATGCTTGCTCCTGGCGGAGACGCTGCCGCTGTAGATGCCGCTTCTGCCGGCATTCCTGGCCAAGCGGGCATGCCTGTTTTCTTTGCTGCTTTGCTCGCGCAACAACTCGGCATGTCAGTCGACGCTCAGCTGGGGAAAGAGGGCGAAGTTGTTGATGTGGAAGTGGATCCCGATGTCGATATGGCACTAATTGCGGGTGCCAATGCTGATGCTGTGGATACCTTGGGCCAGTTGCAACAAGGGTTTGTGGGCTTGCCTATTCTTCCATCCGTGAGTGCTGTCACGACGACGGGGCCCGAGGAAGATTTGGCTGCAATGGCTACTTCTGCGCAGGGTGTTGGTATTCTGCGCGGCTCGGCTGGTGGGCTGGATATCTCGCGAGGTCCGACTGGTGGGCTGGATATTGCGGAGGAAGTTGCGGCGGGGCGGCAATCGATTGCCGCAAATTCGGCAGCTTTTGCCGAGGTGGCAGCCCATGCGAATTTTTCTGCATCTTCGGAGGCATTCGCGGAGCAGGCGATGCGTCCGGTAATGAATGGTGCGCAACCCGTTGCTGTTGCGACTCCTCCGGTCGCCGGTGCCATTGCTCAGCCGGTATCGAATCCAGCATGGGGTGAGGTGCTCGGCGATCGTGTCATGTGGATGGTCGGTCAACAGCAGCAGGGTGCAGAATTACGTTTAAATCCTCCTGCCCTTGGGCCTCTCGAAATCAAGCTTAGCATGAGCGATGGGCAGGCAACCTTGACCTTTTCAACCCAGCATATGCCTGTCAAGGAGGCGCTTGAAGCGGCTACCCCCCGTCTGCGCGAAATGTTTGGGGATAGCGGAATCAATCTGGGTAGTGTTTCAGTCAATCTTGGCTCAGCATCTCAGCAGCAAGGGGAGCAGCAGCAGGCAAGCAGACATTCACAGGAGTGGGGGCAGGCTCAGCCGGAAAGTGATTTCACCTCGATGCTGCCAACGGCTGTTACTTCGTTGGGGCGAAATGGAATGGTCGATTTTTTTGCTTAGGAATCAATGCCGATACCTGGATAAACGCATTTCCTTCGGGGCGCCTTTGAGGCGCCTTTTGTTTTTTCTGGAAGTGAGCGTCCGAATTGTCTTACAAATCGCATAAATAATATGGCAAAACCACTTGTTTTTTATGATAATTAAGGTTATAAACCGCAAAAGATATTGAGGATGGGTTCATTCCGTCCATTAACATAACCATATGGAGCAGGAATGGCCAAGGAAGAAGTGGCCGCGGAAGCTGTCTCTCCGCGTAAGAGCAAGAAATTATTGATTATTATCATCGCCGTGCTGGTGTTGGCGATCGCAGGTGGCGCGGCAGCATTCATGCTGCTGGGCGGTAAAAGCAAGAAAGGGCATGAGAAGGAGAAGGTTGCTCATGAGGAAGTGGAGCATGCCAAGACAGTTCTGGTCCCTTTTGAAGAGAAATTTACAGTCAATATTCAATCCGATGATGGTTCGGCCCATTATCTGCAGGTGCCAAAGGTCGAACTTGAAGTAGCCAGTGAAGAAGTGGCGAAAAATGTGGAAGCGATGAAGTCAAAGTTAAGCGACCGTATCAGCAGCCTGTTGCGCACGAAGACCATGGCGCAGATGCTGGAGCCGGGTAGTGATGTAAAGCTCAAGGAAGAGATGAAAAAGGTCGTTAACGAGACATTGGAAGTCAGCCCGGGCGAAGTCGCCAAAAAGGGCGTGAAGGAAGTGATCTTGCCCGCCTCCTTTATTGTGCAATAACTGCGCAGGTTGAACCCGAGCGAGCATAATTGAAATATGTCTGACGATATCCTGTCACAGGAAGAAGTCGATGCCCTGCTAAAAGGGGTAAGCGGCGAATCCGATGCGGCCGATGAGGCTCACGCAGGAGAAGCCGCCGGCATTCAAAGCTACAATCTCGCCAGCCAGGATCGCATCGTGCGGGGCCGCATGCCCACGATGGAGGTCATCAACGAGCGTTTCGCGCGCAATCTCCGTATTGGGTTGTTCAACTTCACCCGTCGCACGGCCGAGATTTCCGTGGGCCCGGTCAAATTGCTCAAGTATGCTGAATTTGTCCGCAACCTGGTCGTTCCTACCAATCTCAATCTCATGCACATCAAGCCGTTGCGCGGCACGGCCTTGCTGATTTTCGATCCGAATCTGGTGTTTCTTGTCATCGACAATCTGTTTGGTGGCGATGGTCGATATCACACGCGCGTCGAAGGGCGTGATTTCACCCAGACCGAGCAGCGCATCATCCGGAATTTGCTGACCGTGGCGACCGATGAGCTCGAGAAAGCCTGGGCGCCGGTGCATCCCATCAAGTTCGAGTACATACGCTCTGAAATGAATACGCAATTTGCGAACATCGCCACTCCTAGCGAGGTGGTCGTTGTCACTACCTTCTCGATCGAGATCGGTCCGGTCGGCGGCGATTTTCACGTATGCATGCCCTATGCTATGATTGAACCGATTCGGGACCAATTGTATGAAGATATGCACGGCGACCGGATGGAGGTTGACGAGCGCTGGGTCAATTTCCTGAGCAGCCAGGTCCAATCGACCGAAGTGAAATTGGTCGCTAACCTGACAGAAGCCGAAATGACTGTGCGGGAGCTTCTGGAAATGAAAATCGGTGATGTAATATCGCTGGACATTCCCGATTCAATCACCGCGCATGTCGAGGGGGTTCCGGTACTCGAGTGCGGGTATGGGGTTCACAATGGCCAGTACGCGCTCAAGGTCAAGAAGTTTCTCGCAGCTGAAGGCAGTTTGGCATAGCCGGCTTGTTTCAGCTCCTGTTGCGCACGTATTTTTTCTTGGGGTAGGTTAGATGGCTGAAGAAGACGCCAGCGCCAACGAGCAGTTCACCGCCGATGATTGGGCGGCAGCGATGGCTGAGCAAGCTGAAGCCACTCCTCAGCCTGAAGCTGACGCTTTCGACGAAGCAAAGCCGGCTGTATTCGGCAACCTTAATCCCGATGTGAGCGGGTTGTCCCCCGAAGCCACCAAAAATCTCGAACTGGTGATGGATATTCCTATCCAGTTGACGGTTGAGCTTGGCCGAACAAAGATGCCTATCCGTAACCTGCTGCAACTCGCGCAAGGCTCTGTTGTTGAGTTGAATGAGCTTGCTGGTGAGCCTCTCGACGTATTTGTGAACGGTTGCCTGGTAGCGCAGGGCGAGGTGGTGGTGGTAAACGAGAAATTCGGCATCCGCCTGACCGACATCATTACTCCTTCCGAACGAATCAAAAAACTCCGATGAATCTGGCTTTTTCCCCGCGATTTGCATGCGGTTGGGCAAAGCTTGCCTGTTTCTTTCTTCTTGCTTCGATATCCATGGTATCGGTGGCAGCCGAAACGACACCTCAGCCGGTGGCCGCGACCTCCTTTCTCAGTTTGCTGCAGGTCCTGTTTGGTCTGGGAATGGTTCTGGCGGCGATAGGCGGCACAGCGTGGCTGCTACGTAAACTTGCGCCGGGACAAGTGGCTGCCTCTGGAGCATTGCGGGTGGTGGGAGGGGTGGCTGTCGGTCCCAAGGAGCGTGTCGTTCTGGTGGATGTTGGCGAAACCCGACTGGTATTGGGCGTGGCTCCGGGGCATATTGCAACACTTCATCAAATGCCGCGGCCAGCGGAAGAGCCAACGGCATCTTCGAATGGGGTGGCTGCGGGACCCTTCTATACCCGTCTCAAGGAATTGCTCAACAAGCGAGAACAGGCATGATGTCGTACAAAAAATGGCTGGTCTTACTTTTGCTGGTATTGCCGGGGATCGCCATTGCAGAAACGGGTATTCCGGCCTTCACCAGTACACCGGCTCCCGGTGGCGGGCAAAGCTATTCGCTAAGTCTGCAGACGCTGATACTGCTGACATCGCTGACTTTTCTTCCGGCCGTGCTGCTGATGATGACAGCGTTTACGCGGATCATTATCGTGCTTTCCCTCCTTCGGCAAGCGCTGGGAACCTTGCAGTCGCCGCCTAATCAGGTATTGATTGGCCTTTCGTTGTTCCTGACATTTTTCGTCATGGCTCCGGTATTCGACAAAATCAATAACGAAGCCCTGCAGCCATATCTCGCCGATCAGATGAATGTCATGCAAGCTCTGGAAAAGGGTTCAGGACCATTGAAGCAGTTCATGCTGCAACAAACGCGGCAGGAAGATCTGGCATTGTTCGTGAAGCTTTCCAAAACGCCGCCGTTGCAGGGGCCGGAGGCCGTTCCGCTTAGGGTGCTGGTGCCTGCTTACGTGATCAGCGAATTGAAGACTGCATTCCAGATCGGTTTCGTGATATTCATTCCTTTTCTCATTATCGATATGGTCGTCGCCAGCGTCCTGATGTCCATGGGTATGATGATGCTATCGCCTGTGACGATATCCTTTCCGTTCAAGCTGATGCTCTTTGTGCTGGTGGACGGATGGAACCTGTTGATCGCTTCGCTGGTGCAGAGTTTTTACGTCTAGCAGGAGCCGTGTATGACACCCGAAATGGTACTCACGCTAACGCAGCAGGCATTGCAGATGACCGTTCTGATATCGGCCCCGATGCTGGGTGCGGCGTTGATTACGGGCCTGCTGGTTAGCCTGTTTCAGGCTGCGACGCAAATCAACGAAATGACCTTGTCATTCATTCCAAAGCTGCTGGTATTGATATTGGTGCTTGTATTGGCCGGCCCATGGATGATGACCATGATGCTGGATTACATGCGCCGGCTGTTCACCAGTATTCCAGGCATGATCGGATAGGATGCGTGAGGGGAAGTGATTAGCTTCACCTCGATGCAAATGGACGCCTGGATCGCGGCGTTCTTCTGGCCTTTTTTTCGGATACTTGCCCTGGTGGCGACAGCACCGTTTTTCGGTGCGCGCGGAGTCCCTGCCACCACCAAAATCGGTTTTGCTTTCGTTTTGACTATTCTTGTCGCGCCATTACTCGGCCCTTTGCCCCAGATACAGCCTGCTTCCGGGCAAGGATTGTTTATTGTGGCGCAGCAATTGATGATAGGTTTTGCCATGGGATTGGCGATCCGTATCGTATTTTCTGCGATTGAAATGGCCGGTCACATCATGGGCTTGCAGATGGGCCTCGGTTTCGCAACGTTTTTCGATCCGCAGAACTCGGCGCAGGTTCCGGTCATGGGTCAGTTCCTGGGGATCGTTGCGATGCTTCTGTTCATTGCCATCAACGGGCATCTACTTCTTATCACAGCATTGGTCGAAAGCTTTGAGGTAATGCCGATAGGTTTGCAGCCCCTGGCGAGCGAGGGGTGGAAGACCTTGGCGTTATGGGGCGGGGAAATCTTTCGTGGCGGAGTGCTTATCGCACTGCCAGTCATTGCTGTACTGATGATGGTGAACGTGGCTTTGGCGATATTGACCCGTGCCGCACCACAACTGAATATTTTTGCCGTTGGTTTTCCGCTGACGCTGGCGGTTGGCTTCGTGGTAATCTCGGTTTCGATGGCTTATTTATTGCCTATATTCGGCTCCATGATCGAGACGGCAATGCAGATGATGATGAGAATCGTATCCGAAACCAATAGTCCGGCCACTTTCTAATGATAAAAACAAACCGGGAACAAGACGCTTTTAACGCCTATTTGCGCTTTCTGGAAAGCAAGGGAGCCATCGCCGAAAGTCTGGGACAACGCCGCGATTTGCTCCTAAAGCTGCTGCCTTTGCTCGCTGATCAGCCTATGGACGGCAATGCCTACCGCGATCAGATCGAAGTTGCATTGCAGCATCTGGAAAGGACCGGATGGCCGGCATTCCTTACCGTAGCTCGGGAGTACTATTATTTCTGGGCAAGCGATATCAAGTCGATTGCGGCCATGCATGCCGGTGGGGGCTACGATATTTCCCATCTGGCTGATCCTGTTCCTCTGGAAGATCTTGAGTCTTTATGGAAGAGCATCGACCAGGAAAAGTTCGAGTTGGCCGAAACCTGGCCGTTGAAGGCTTATGCTTCAGCCTTGCGCGACGAAGGCGCGGAAAAGCTGGTGGTGGAAACACGCAGCAAGCTGGTAAAGCTGTTAATGGCGCGCCTGAGAGCGGCGGGAAGCGGAGCCAGGGATGCGCATTCCTACCGGGTTGCGGTCGACACCACTATTCCTCTGTTTGCATTGAAAGAAACACGCCTGCTGTTCCTGATCGTTGTGCGTGAATTCTATTATTTCTGGATCGGCGACCCTGAAGCGGCCGGCAACATCATGCTCGATGCACAGGAAGCAGAAAGCTAAAGCGCCTTTTCAATGCGTTCGCACAAGGTTTTCAATACCTTGATGCGCGCAAAATTCTTGTCGTTGGCCTCGATCACCGTCCACGGAGCGTGATCGGGGCTGGTCCGATCGATCATGTCGCAGACGGCTGACTCATATGCCTCCCATTTGTCGCGATTGCGCCAATCTTCCTCGGTGATCTTGAAGCGTTTGTAAGGCGTGTTCTGTCGCTCTTCGAAACGTCGCAATTGCTCTTCCTTGCTGATTTGCAGCCAGAATTTCACGATGATGAAATTGTGGCGTACCAGCTGTTCCTCGAAATCGTTGATCTCTCCGTAGGCGCGCATCCAGTCATATTCGCTGCAAAAACTTTCGACACGCTCTACCAGCACGCGGCCGTACCACGAGCGGTCGAATATCATCAGGTTCCCATGGCCGGGGATGTGGCGCCAGAAGCGCCACAGGTAGGGCTGGGCGCGTTCTTCTTCGGTGGGAGCGGCAACCGGGATGATGCGGAAAAATCGTGCATCCACTGCCTGTGTTATGCGCCGGATGCAGCCGCCTTTTCCGGCCGCGTCAGGCCCTTCGAATACGCAGATCACCGACAGTTTGCCGAATTCCGGATCGCGGGTGAGCTTGTTCAGCTTGCCCTGATAGCGTTCCAGTTTCTTGCCGTACTCCTTGTCTTCCAGTTGTCTGGAGAGGTCCAGTTGCGATAGCAGGGTGGTGTTGTCGACAGAGGCCATCAACGGCGGCGCGTTCGGTTTATGCGGTTTCGCCTGTTTATGATCCAGCTGATCGCGGATCGCCTCCAGGATGTGTTTGCCAACTGTCAGATTGCGGTAGTTGGCATCCAGCCCCTCGACGACGATCCACGGAGCGCCGGCCGTGCTGGTCTCCCGCAGAACATGCTCCGAAACCGCGCGGAACTCGTCGTAAACCTTGAAATGCTTCTTGTCCTGATCGGTGATGCGCCAACGTGTCAATGGATCGCTTTTCAGCTTTTCCATGCGCTCCTTCTGTTTTTCCTTGGAAAGATGAAACCAGAACTTGAGTACCAGTGCGCCTTCGTCGGTCAGCATTTTTTCGAAGCGGACGATTTCATCCATGGCCTGAACCAGCGCTTCGTTATTGATCTCGCCGAATACCCGCTTGAGGATGGGGTCGGTATACCAGGAACCGAAATAAATACCGATTTTCCCCTTGGGCGGAAGCGCACGCCAGTAACGCCACATATATGGTCGCTCGGCCTCTTCATCCGATGCCGGGCCGAAGGCGTAGGTATCGATATGGCGCGGATCCATCCATTCGTTGATCTTGTTGACGGTTTCGCCTTTGCCCGCGCCATCGACTCCGCCGATCAGGATGATGACAGGAAATTTGCTCGACTCGAGCAGATCAAGCTGGGTGTCCAGCAATGCTTCGCGCAAGGCCGGCACTTCCTGCCGGTAGATTTCCTTGTCGATTTTGTGTCCTAGCTCGGCGGATTCGAACATGAGGCAATGGTCCCACGGCGCATTGAGTTACCAAGAGCATGGAGCATAAAAAATGGGCTGTAAAGAATTGAAGGCCTCCGTATATTTCCAAGGCCTTATCGATATAGATATGATGAATATTTTCCACGTCAGGCACCAAAACGATGCAATGCACTTCACCAAGCACAAATATGGTGCATATTTCCATATTGACTTTAGTGAATTGTTTTTTGAAACAATAGCTTGAGAATTTGGCGTAAAAATTGCTTTTTAAAGCCGATTTAATTATAAAAGGAGGAGAAAATGGAGGCATTACAGTCGGCAAACGATGTGTTATTCGTTTTGCTGGGCGCCATTATGGTGCTTGCAATGCATGCGGGTTTCGCATTTCTGGAAGTGGGAACGGTCAGGCGCAAGAACCAGGTCAATGCGCTGGTTAAAATCATGGTGGATTTTTCGGTTTCCACCATTGCCTATTTCTTTATCGGCTACGGCATCGCGTATGGCGTCGGTTTCCTGCAAGGGGCGGAAACCCTGGCGGCCAAAAACGGTTATGAACTGGTCAAGTTTTTCTTTTTACTGACCTTTGCCGCAGCGATTCCCGCCA
Organism: Methylophilaceae bacterium; assembly: GCA_035460905.1. GTDB lineage: Bacteria > Pseudomonadota > Gammaproteobacteria > Burkholderiales > Methylophilaceae > MM2. Next base: position 25,365 of record DATHWE010000137.1, read on the forward strand.
TCATTTCCGGCGGTATAGCGGAACGCGCGAGATTCAATCCGCAACTTGCTGCGACTTTCCTGCTTGTAGGCCTTGTTTATCCCTTCTTTGAAGGTATTGCCTGGAATGGTCACTACGGTTTTCAGGACTGGCTGAATGTCACTTTCGGAGAAAAATTCCATGATTTTGCCGGTTCGGTAGTGGTCCATGCGATGGGCGGCTGGCTCGCGCTTGGCGCGGTGGTTCTGCTGGGCGCGCGCCATGGACGATATAGCAAGGATGGTCGCCTGCATGCGTTCCCGCCCTCCAATATTCCATTTCTGGCCTTGGGCGCATGGATTCTTACAGTAGGCTGGTTCGGTTTCAATGTGATGTCCGCGCAAACCCTGCAAGCGGTCACCGGCTTGGTTGCCATGAACTCCCTGATGGCGCTGGTCGGCGGCACGCTAGCTGCGCTGGTGTTTGGCCGGAACGACCCCGGCTTCGTGCATAACGGCCCGCTGGCTGGTCTGGTCGCGGTCTGCGCCGGCTCCGACGTGATGCATCCTCTGGGCGCTCTTGCTACCGGCGCGGTCGCCGGCGGCCTGTTCGTTTGGGCGTTCACGCTCACGCAAAACCGTTGGAAGATCGACGACGTTCTCGGCGTCTGGCCGCTGCATGGTCTGTGCGGCGCCTGGGGCGGTATCGCCGCCGGCATCTTCGGCGCCAAGGCGCTGGGCGGTATGGGTGGCGTCAGCCTCATGTCCCAGGTGCTGGGCACGCTGGCAGGTGTCGGCATTGCGCTCGTCGGAGGGTTTGCCGTTTATGGGTTGCTGAAGCTCATCGTCGGCATACGTCTCGATGCCGAGGAGGAGTTCAATGGCGCGGACTTGTCGATTCACAAGATTACAGCGACGCCTGAGTCCGAGGAGTAAGGCGAAGCTCTATGATTGATTAGAATTAATTAAATCTGTCGTAGCAATGTAAAAAATGGCTCGGGTTATCCGAGCCATTTTTTATGGTTTCAGTTGAAGCCTTCAACAACCCGCTAACGCCGCTTTAAAAGATGTGTGATGTTCAGTTGACTTTCCCGCGGTTCAAAGACGGTATGCCCCTTTAATAATGCTTGCAGACGCGGAAGGATTATCCAGGAACGAAAAATGTCCGGTCTTTTGTAGAGTGTCGAAGCGAACGTGCTTGGGTAATCTGCGCTTATTCTGCTCTAACGCATAATCCGGGGACCAATCCTTGTCACCGTAAATCACCTGGGTGGGAATTGAATTTGAAATTTTTGGGTATTCTTTATCCGCGATTTGTGACCACGATGGGGCTTCTTTCATCAGCGATTTCATGACCAGCGGGAACCTTTCATCCTGGCTGGGCACTGTAATCAACTTTTCGACAAATTCGTTGGATAGGCTCTTCTTGTTGGCGAACCCAGCTTGCAAGATGAATTTGAACAATGGAGGAATGTCGCGCTTGAAGGGTTCTTCAGTAAATTTCCCGACATAAGAAACAACACTGCCTACTGGTCCGCCAATCAGAGAACCCATGCTGTCATGCGGATTGAATGCAAATACCTGGGAAATTCGACTAGGCATCTGTGCGGCAAGGCATAGGGCAATCGTCCCGCCAATGGACTCACCCACGAGAGTAATCTCGTTCAGATCAAGCTTCTTTATCAGCGCGCCAATCGTTTCTACAAACAACTCTGCATTGTAGGGCTGGTTCAGCTCCTTCGATGAGCGACCAAAGCCTGGCAGGTCGGGGACGATGATCCGATAGTGATCTGCCAACAGGGGAACGATGCGCTCCGTATATTCGATTTGGGTGCGTAGCGTGTGTAGCAGCAGCATTGTTCGTTCGCCTCGCCCGGTTTCCCAATAAGAAATGTCGCGATCATTAACCCGAATTTTGGAATATGTATTCACTTTGATGCTCCTTTTTAGTTGTGGCCCGTTAGAAGAACTGCTCTCAAGCAGAACTCCGGCCCTTTTGGCAGGAACCGGAGTGGTTGCCTTCATGCTTAGGATTTTGAGTAACGGTAGTGAGTCTGGAATCTGCGGGTAAACGTCTCTGCCGCAGTTTCAGTCTTTCCGGGCTTGCTTTCTTCAGTCACGGCAGGAGTAATGCGGGGAGTTTTACCCAGCACGCTGTTAGCAAATAAATCGAGAGACTTGCTTACGTCAGGCGTTTCATTGGAGACGGACATCACTGCCGGTTTCCAATTGCCTTGAATGGTTCCTTCGATAAATACATTGCGGGACTGATTATTCCCATCTGCGAAAGCGACCGAACTAACGGCGGTAAGCGAGAAGAGCAGGCTGCTGATAAGAACTGATGCGTTTTTCATGATGTGTATCCTCATTTCAAGTTAAAGAAATGTTCCATGAACTCCTTGATGAAAGCGAGGGGCTCTAATCAGGAAATAATGTAACATGGATTACATTATTGAGATGTCATTTGCCTTTGTCAACATATTTATGTAATCTAGATTAAATTATTTTTGAAAGAGAGTTTCGATATGCCTCCAGCAGGTCGCCCGCGCACATTTGATCGTGAGGAAGCACTCAAGAAAGCCATGTTGGTTTTCTGGAAGAATGGCTTTGAAGGGACCACGATGGCAGATTTAATTGCTGCGATTGGTATGAAGGCCCCAAGTGTTTACGCAGCCTTTGGAAATAAGGATGCTTTGTTCAGAGAGGCGGTGGAGCTCTATAAAGGTCAAGTGGAGCAAGGTCCCCTTAAAGCTCTTCACGAATCGACCTACATCCTGGATGCTCTTGAAAGCTCCCTGACTGCAAGCGTTAAGATGCTTTCAGGGCCTGAAGCGTCAAGCTGCTTGATTATGGCGGGGGCGATTAACTGCGCCCCGGAACATCAGGAGCATGTTCAACACCTCAGAAATTTGAGAGCCGGGTACAAGGGGGCTTTGAAGAACAGATTTGCTGAGGCAATTGAAGACGGTCAGCTTATTGAAGGGACGGATCCGGACGAGTTGGCCGAGTTCTATTTTGGATTCATTCATGGACTGGCGTTGCGCGCAAAGGATGGATCCACAAAAAAGGAACTCCAGACCGCATGCAAATTCGCCTTGGAGGCACTGAAATCGGTATTGCGCGATTCCCCTGCCAAGCCATAAATGGCTTGCTTTGGATCATAGGAGTACCGCCCGGCAGGAAGTTAGAGTCTTTCTAGTTTCGGCTTCGTATCCACTTGCGTAACCAAAAGTGCCGCTACAAGTACCAACCCGATCTGGAGTTGATACAGCCTGTGAAAATCTTCCAGCTGTAAAAACGGATGTACCAGCAAGGCTACTGTAATAGCCACTCCAATTACTGTAAGCTCGACAGACTTAATTTTCTTCGTTCAGATCGAGAAAAATAAAGTTTGTCGGATGCGATAGAGTCTGCCAAATAGGTTATGTAAAAAATGGCTCGGGTAATTCCGAGCCATTTTTTTATGCCTATTGCCGACCATAAGCACACATGAAGTTAATCAGTTTATTAACTTGCAGGCCAATTCTTCAACGCCACTTCAACAACAGCCATCAGGTCTTCGATCGGTGCTCCGCTCGTTGCCTGAACCGACATTCCCTGATGAATCGTAGCGACGTACTTGGCGAGGTCAGATGCATTAACGCTGTTCGGCAAGTCGCCTTGCTTCTGTGCCAATTCGAAGCGCTGTCTCAAGGCATCTTCATAGCCTTTTCTATGCGCGATCAGCTCTTGTTGAATCAACTCTGAGCCCTGCCCGCATGACAGCGCGCCCTGCACAATCATGCAGCCGCGGGGATTATTTGGGTTAGTTAAAAGCTCGGCGGATTTGGTCAGGAATTTCTCGACAACCTGGCGTGAGGTCGGCTCATTCATGGCTTCGGCCACGTAAGCCACGGGTCCGGCAAGATATTTCCCCAACGCTTTGCGAAACAACTCTTCCTTGTTGCCGAAAGCGGCATAAATACTGGGCCGATTGATGCCCAGGGCCTCAGTCAGTTCTGCCATGGAGGCACCTTCGTACCCGCGTAACCAGAATACTCGTAGCGCTTTTTCCAGGGCTTCTTCATGGTCAAAAGCGGGCGGGCGGCCGCGTTGCTTGGTTGGTTTTGCAGTGCTCATGATGTCTTTTAACAATGAGTAATTTAATTATTATACCGTTAGGTACAAAAATAGTTGACAATTAATTTTTGCGCGCCTAATATTTGTTTACTGTTCGGTACATAAATATATGAGCGGTACCAAGACGACAACTCAAAGGATAAGCAAAATGACTCAGCATGCAGACAAAGTGGCATTTATTACTGGCGCCAATCGCGGTATCGGATATGAAACCGCGAAGGGGCTAGGTGAATTGGGCATTACCGTGGTCATCGGCGCACGCGATCCCGCAAAAGGCCAGACGGCGGCCAAACAGCTTCAGGCGCTCGGCATCAAGGCAGAAGCTATCGCCTATGATGCTTCTCAGCCTTCATCGGGCGATGCCGCGTATGAATACTTCGACCGGCATTTCGGCAGGCTGGACATCCTGGTCAACAACGCCGGGATGATCAATGAACAGATCGTGGGCAAGAATAGCAGCAGCTCGGTCAGTGGCGATGTATTGCAACAGACTTTCCAGACCAATCTTTTTGCTGTGGTAGCGCTGACTCAGAAGCTACTGCCGCTTATCAGAAAGGCGCCTGCGGGCCGCATCGTCAACCTGTCCAGCATTTTGGGCTCGCTGACCTTGCACAGCATGCCGAACTCACCCATCGATCCGGCAAAATCCTTTGCCTACAACGCCTCCAAGACTGCGCTGAATGCCTACACCATCCATTTGGCGCATGAACTGCGCGACACCAATATCAAAGTGAATTCTGCACATCCGGGCTGGGTGAAAACCGAACTTGGCGGGCCACAGGCGCCGATGGAAGTTGCCGATAGCGGTAAAACGAGCGTGCATCTGGCAACGCTGGATGGCAGCGGACCGAGCGGTGGTTTCTATCACGAGGGTGAGTCTTTGCCCTGGTAAGTTTAATTAGCCCCGATGCATTGAAAACATGTTTATAAGGAATAGCGAAAATGCAGGATTTATCAGGAATCGGCCAGGTATCAGATATTCAAATAGACGGTGGCAGAACATTGCGCTTTTTAAAGGCGGGAACGGGTGCGCCGTTGATTCTGATGCATACCATACGCACGCAGCTGGATTATTTTCAGGAGGTGATTCCGCAGCTTGCACAGCATTACACGGTCTATGCAGTCGATCTCCCCGGGCACGGCTATTCGTCGATTGATACCAAGGCAAGCTACGACGAGCCGTACTTCCGCAGTGCGGTCATCGCCTTTATAGAAAAACTTGATCTGCGGGAGGTAACACTCGTTGGCGAATCAATTGGCGCTGTTTTGGCACTGACCGTTGCCAGCGCATTGCCTGAACGTATCAAGGCCGTTGTTTCATCCAATACATATGACTACGATGCGCGCTATGCAGATGGAGTACGCCGTGGGAATTTCATTGCTAACTTCATCCTCGGTCAGTTTGCCATCCCAGTCCTTGGAGCAGTTTTTGCGGCTATGGAAAATAAACCATTGCTTGGCCTCATCATGCGTGGCGGATTGCGAATGAAGCGCTGGATGCCCAATCAATTACTCACTGAATTTAATCGCGCTGGATATCGCAAAGGCTACCGTTATGTAGAGCGCAACGTCTTCGCAAACTGGCGTTCATGGAGCAAGGCCCGATCCAAGTATGCCGGGGTAAAAGCGCCCGTCAAACTCATCTACGGCGAGCATGATTGGTCGACGTTGGATGAACGCCAGCGCACCGCAAAGGAATTGGGTGGAGTAGCTATCACCACCGTTGCCAATACCGGTCATTTTGCCTTTGTCGATAACCCTCGCAAGCTGGTCGAACTTGTATTGGCTGAGTGAAGAAACGAAAGCTCATGGCAAATAAAATTGCATATCGTTATCGCATGGTTCTTTTTGCGTTGATCATGTCATCCAGCACCGCATTGATTGTGTCCGGCATTATTATTTATCTGCATTCCGCACCTCACGCGCGCTTTATGATGAAATGGCTGACCGCATTTGTTACTGCATGGCCTATCGTGTTTATCGCAATTCTGGTGCTTGCTCCTTTGGTCAATAAATTACTCAACCAGTTTGTAGAGGAGCGTTAATCATGGGATGG
>DATHWE010000138.1:0-1729 GCA_035460905.1 Methylophilaceae bacterium
GGCCTTCGATGTGTTTGCCGACCTGGTTTTCGGTTTCGGCGAGAAAGCCGAGGTTCCATTTGTCGCCGAGCGCGCCGGCGAAGGCGCCTAGTGCAAACGAGCCAGCGTAGAACGCGGGATTGAGGAAGCTTTTGTGGCTGCCGAGTTCCTTGATGCGCTTTTCGCACCAGGCGAGGTGTTCGGTTTCTTCCTGGGAGGCTTCGCGCAATGCAGCTTCGGTAACCGGGTTGCGCGCGGTGAGCGCTTGTCCGTTATAGAGTGCCTGGGCGCAGACTTCGCCGCTGTGGTTGATGCGCATCAACGCGGCGGCATGGCGTTTTTCGGAATCGCTGAGCTGAGATTCGCTTTTGTCGCGGTCGGGGAAGGCTCGCAGGGTTTGCGCTTCGGCCAGCACGGTGCGCAGGCCTTGGTCGAATTCGGTGATGAAGCGGTCGATCAGGTTCATGGTTTCCACCCCAGTTGTTTTGCCAGGATTGCGACAGGGTGCGCAATCTCGACATTCATGCCGTTTTCTCGCAGGCCGGAGGCGATGTGTAGCGCGCAGCCGATGTTGGAGGTTGCCAGCAAGCGCGCCTCGGATTCGGTGCAGGCGCTGATTTTATCATCGCGCAAGGTGCGCGCCATCTCGGCTTGCGTCAGCATGTAGGTGCCGGCGCCGCCGCAGCATTGGCCGTTGCCCGGCAGGGCGTGCACGTCGGCGTGCGGGATGCGCTTCAGCAATGTATAGACTTCGCTGTGCTGGCGCATCGCGTTCTTCAGGGTGCAGGAGTCGTGCACATGGATCACGCCGTTGAGAGCGTCGGGCATCACATCGCCCCAATCGGCGGCGGCGAGGAAGGCGGAAATGTCCGTGACCTGCTTGCCCATGTGATCGCGCAGGCCGCTGCCGCAACCGCTGGCGACGGAAATCACGGGCAGATCGGATTGCTCGCCGAAGGCGCGGGCATTCTTTTCCAGCATACGTGCCGAGGCTGCCGCATCGCCGGATTGCCGCGCGATCCCGCCGCAGCAGGTCTGGTCCTGCGGCACGCGCACGGTGTAGCCGAGATGATTGAGCACATGAATGGCCGCGCGCAGCGTGCCGGTGTCGGCGATGGATGTTACGCAGCCGAGAAACAGCGCGACTTCACCCTTGGCATTGTTGGCCGGATAGCATGGTCGCCAGCTTTCCTGTGCAGGTACGGTCGGCAGGAGTTCGGCGGAAACCTTCAGGCTCGGCAGCAACGCGGTTGCGAGGCGACGCAGACCGGTGATTTGCCCGAATCGTGCGATGCGCCCCGCCAGCGCCAGCGCCGGGCGATGTTCCAGCAGCCAACTGGTCGTGCGATGCTTCCAGCCCGGCTGGCCGGCGATCATCGCCCGCGCGCTATCCGCCAGCGCGCCATAGCGCACGCCGTTCGGGCACGCGCTTTCGCAGGCGCGGCAGGACAGGCAGAGGTCGATGTGCTGCGCAAAGCGCGGACTGACCGGCAGTTTCCCTTGTGCGACGGCATTGATCAGCTGGATGCGTCCGCGCGGCGAGTCCGCCTCGGACTGCGTTTTGCGGTAGGTCGGGCAGTACGGCAGGCACAGGCCGCAGGCGACGCAACGGTCTGCTTCCGCGGCAAGTGCGGTGTTGGGGTGGTCTGCGGTGTCGGCGTTCATAAAAGATATGGGCGGCACGATGGCCGCCCATGCGTGTTTCTCCGTAATGCTTACTTCTTCTGCAGGATCTGCAGGCCCTTGAGCA
>DATHWE010000139.1:0-17604 GCA_035460905.1 Methylophilaceae bacterium
GGCAAAACCCGGCAACAGCAGTTGGCAATGCAATTCGGATTTCAATGTCTTTGCAATCAAAGTGCGCTAGTATTCGCCATAATTTCAAGAAAAGCATCGCCAAAATGGAACTGATATTGTGGCGACATGCGGAAGCTGAAGACAGCATTCCGGACATGACGCGAGAACTGACTTCCAAGGGACAAAAACAGGCAAAACACGTGGCCGCCTGGCTAAAGCCTCGCCTGCCGGAAGGCACTCGCATCCTCGTCAGCCCCGCATTGCGCACCCAGCAAACCGCAGCGGCGCTCGGTGTGGATTTTAGCACGCTGGATGCGCTCGCCCCGGATACCGCGGCGGAAGCAGTCCTCGCGACGGCCGGGTGGCCGAATCATCCGCAAAGCGCGCTGATTGTCGGCCATCAGCCGACCCTGGGAGAGGTTGCTTCCATCCTGCTGCAAAGCGCCATCCCATCCATGAGCATCAAGAAAGGTGCCGTCTGGTGGTTCAGCGCGCGTCGCGGCGACCCGCAAAACATCATCCTTAAAGCCATGCTTTCCCCGGACATTCTGCAGGATTGATCGACGGCGATGGCCCTCCAGCGCTTTCTTGTTGTGATTTGTACAGCCTGGCCTCTTTTTACCTCTGCGGCCGACGTTACCAGCGAACTTAGCGAGGAGGCCTACCTCGGCGAAATGCCCACGGTCCTGACCGTATCGCGCATGGCCCAGCCTGTAGACGAGAGCCCCTCGGCGGTCACGGTCATCGACGAGGAAACGATACGCGCATCCGGCGTGGTCGACCTCACCGATATCTTCCGTCTGGTGCCGGGGATGTATGTCGGACACAATGCCGGCTACTTCCATACCGTCAACCCCTCTGTCAGTTACCACGGACTGACCGACGCCTACTCGCGCCGGATGCAGGTGCTGATCGACGGGCGTTCGGTATATTCGCCGATCTATGGCGGCGTGCAGTGGAGCGACATTCCGCTCGCCATCGAGGACATCGCCCGCATCGAAGTCACGCGCGGACCGAACTCCGCCAGCCACGGCGCGAACTCTTTTCTTGGCGTCATCAATATTGTCACCAAACACACCTCGGAAACCCTCGGGAATATGGCGACATTGACCGCCGGTGGCGACCGCAAGGGGGTCACGCTGCGCCATGGCGGCAAAGAGGGCGACCTGCAATACCGTATCACCGCCGGCCTGAAAAACGATGATGGCTTGCAGGAGCGCAATGACGACAAGCGCATACGGATGCTGAATTTTCGTGCCGATTATCGGCTCAGCACGCGAGACGAGCTGGAGTTCCAGTTCGGCTATAACGGCGGCGACCGCGAGGAAGGCATGCTGGAAGAGGATAACTTGCTGTTCCTGCCGCGCACCAAGCAGGTCACCAGCCATTTCCAGCAACTGAACTGGCGCCGCACGCTGGACGCCCATTCGGAATTCAGTCTCCAGGCTTACCACTCGCGCGACGAATCCGACGACTTCCTGGCTTCCGCCGACCTGACCGGCGTGGTGCCTATCCTGGTAGACCCACGGATTATGCGCAATCACGATGTAGTGACCGATCGCTACGACATCGAGGCGCAACATACTTTTGCCCCGACGGCGTCCACCCGCCTGGCCTGGGGTGGCAGCATACGCCTGGATCGCACCAAGGCTCCGTTCTTTCTGGGCACAAGCGACACTGAAAACTTCCGCCTCGGCCGACTGTTCGGGCATCTCGAATGGACCCCGCTGCCGCGCCTGGTATTGAATGCCGGCGCGATGCTGGAAAACAACAGCTTCACCGGCACCGACATCACGCCGCGAGCCAGCGCCAACTTCAAGCTTGCGCCGGGGCATACCGTGCGCGCCAGCATCTCGACCGCAACCCGCACGCCGACGCTGCTGGAAGAAAAATTCAACACCCGGAACGTCCTACCGACAGTGGTGCCGGGAATCACGATACTTAACCAGATCTATCTGACTAACGGCGGCCTCTCGCCCGAGCGCATCACTTCGCGCGAGCTCGGCTATCAGGGAAACTTCGGCCGCCTGACGCTGGATGGACGCCTGTTTCACGACAAAATCCGCGACATCATCGACGGCTACGAGCTGGAAAACTTCCCGCACGATCCCGCGCTTACGGCCGTCCCTGCAGACACCAATAGTTACCGCAACACCAGCGACATCAACCTGCACGGCTTCGAGGCGCAGGCACAGCTGCGACTCGGCACCCACACGCGCATCATCGGCAATTACTCGCACATTCGCATCAACCCGAACATGAATGCCGATTTCACCAGCGATGGCGAGGAAAGCCGCTTTCGCGAACTCAGCGAATCCATGCCGATCAACAGCTTCAGCCTGCTGGCCTGGCATCGTTTCGGCAGCGGCTGGATGGCCACGGTCGGCTATTACCAGACGGGCGAGACGAAAATGCCGGGCGACGGCAATCGTGTCGATTCCGCCCGCCACTGGGATTTGCGGCTGGCGCGCAGCTTCACTCTGGGCAAGACGCAAAACGAGATTTCGCTGAGTTCGCAGAACGCACTCGACCACGACAACCAGGAGTTCGCCCGCTACAACACCATGCAGCGGCGCACCTATCTGCAATATCGCGTGGATTTTTAGGTCGTGCCGCAGATCACTCCCACCCTGTTGTTCTGCTGCCTCGGGCTGCTGGCACTCACACCCGCCGCGTTTGCCTATGACCGCGTCACGGTACTGGTCGGCAATACATCCAGCGCAGGCGATGAATTCATCCGCGAATTCAGGAGCCAATTGGCCAAACAAGGGGTAAACCAGGTCAGTATCCGCAATATTTCCGGCGCTGCTCTTGCCTCGACAGACGACGGAATGCTGGTCGCGGTCGGCGTCCAGGCCTTGCAACATGCTGCCAACCAGAAGGGAAACCAGCCCGTACTCGGGGTACTGATCCCGCAACCGGCTTACGCAAAGATCCGCGCTTCCGCAGTCAACTCCAACATCTCCGCCATCTTCCTCGACCAACCGCCGTCCCGCCAGATGCGCCTGCTGCACCAACTGCTGCCGCAGGCAGAGAGCGTCGGCATTTTGCTCGGGCCGACCTCGACGCGAGACAACGAAGTCCTGACCAAGGCCGCGCAAGACAGCGGGCTCAAGGCGGTCATGGCGACGATTCAGCACGAAGACGACCTGACCTCATCATTAAAGCCGCTTCTGGAATCCTCGAGCGTGCTACTGGCCGTGCCCGACCCCGTGGTGCATCAGCGGGGTACCGCACAAACCCTGCTGCTCACCAGCTACCGCTACCAGAAACCGGTCATCGGCTATTCCCAGGCATATGTCACCGCCGGCGCACTGGCTGCGGTCTACAGCAGCCCTGAGGACATCGCCCGCCAGGCTGCGGAAATCACTAGAAACTACCCGGACCGGCAGAGCGCACTGCCGCCGCCCCAGCCGCCGCGCTATTTTTCCGTCGGCATCAATCGTCAGGTCGCGCGTTCGCTCAATATCGATATCCAGGATACGGAAGCACTGACGAAATACCTGATCAAGGAAGAGCAATAGCATGAAAACTTTTGCCAATATCCGATCCCGCGTCCTTATTCTGGCAATATTGCCGGCGCTGATCATCGCCGTACTGCTGACCGTGCATTCCACCCGGCAAAGCCTGCGCGAACTGGATAACGGCCTGCACGACCGCGGCCGCATCATCGCGATACAACTGGCTGCGGCTGCCGAGTACGGGGTGGTTTCCGGCAACAATACCTTCCTGCAGAATCTGGTACAGCAAACGATGACGCAGGAAAACGACATCCAGGCTGTGCTGGTGACGGACAATCAGGGCCGCACGCTCGCCGTCAGCGGAAAACCCATCCTGCAGGAAGTCATCCAGACCGTCAGCAAGGCGGCCGGCCCGCAGGAATGGAATGCCGCCAACAACATGATGTTCAGTGCCCCCGTCATCCGCAGCGTCGTCGAAATCGACGATTACGAGGGTTTGTCGGATGTCGATGCACGGCAAGATCCCAATGTGGCCGGCCAGGTATTTATCGTGCTGGCGACGGCGGATCTCGCCAACCTGAAGGAAAGCATGATCGGCCAGAACCTGTTGATCGCGTTTTCCGGGCTGGCGATCAGCGGACTGATCGGCTGGCGCATGGGTCGCGGTATCGCCCTGCCCATCCATGGCATGGCCAAGGCGGTGGGCAAGGTGGCGGAAGGTCATCTCGACACCCGCATCCCGGAAACCTCGGCGGGCGAGCTGGGAAAGCTGGAGCGCGGCTTTAACGAGATGGCCTCAAAGCTGAAACTAGCGCACGGCACGATGCAGGAACGCATCGACGAAGCGACCCAACAGCTCAGTTATCAAGCCCGCCACGATGTACTGACCGGCCTGATCAATCGCCGCGAAATCGAAACGCGGCTGGAACGTGCGCTCAAGAGCGCACGCGAGCTTGGCATGCATCATGTGTTCTGCTACATGGATCTGGACCAGTTCAAGATCGTCAACGACACCTGCGGACACCATGCCGGCGACACGCTGCTGCGGCAACTGAGCCTGATCCTGCGCCAGCGCGTGCGCGAAGGGGATACCCTGGCCCGCCTGGGTGGCGACGAGTTCGGCCTGCTGCTGGAAAACTGCTCCATCAGCGATGCGCGTCGCATGACCCAGGAACTGCTGGATATCGTGAACGAATTCCGCTTCGTGCATGAAGACAAGATCTTCGGCGTGGGCGTCAGTATCGGCATGGTCGCCATCACGGCCCAGACCGTATCCGTCGAGAACCTGCTGAGCGCCTCGGATACCGCCTGTTTTGCCGCCAAGGACAACGGGCGCAACCGCATTCATCTGTTCGAGCCGGAAGACGACGATGTAATACGTCGCCATGGCGAGATGCAATGGACAGCGCGCATCAAGCAGGCGCTCGAGGAAAACAGCTTCTGCCTATACGGCCAGCCCATTTTGCCCCTGGGCTCAAACGGTGACGAAACACGCTATTTCGAGATTCTGCTGCGCAAGCTGGGGCCCGAAGGCAAGATCATCCCGCCGATGGCTTTCATCCCGGCGGCAGAACGCTACCACATGATGCCGGCGATCGACCGCTGGGTGATCCGGAATGCCCTGGCGATCTATCGCAACATGCTGGACAAGCACGGCAGCGAAGTACCATGCGTATTTACCATCAATCTTTCCGGCGTTTCGCTGGGCGATCCAGAACTGCTCGGCTATATCCAGGACCAGCTCATCCTGCACGGCGTGCCGCCCACCGGCATCTGTTTCGAAATCACCGAAACCGCCGCCATCGTCAACCTTGCCCATACCGTCGAGCTGATCAAGACGCTGAAGGGAATCGGCTGCGGCTTCCTGCTCGACGACTTCGGCAGCGGCATGTCCTCGTTCGCCTATCTCAAGAATCTGCAGGTGGATTTCATCAAGATCGACGGCGCATTCGTACGCGACATTGCCACCAATCCCATCGACCTGGCGATGGTGCAATCCATCCACGGTATCGCCAAGGCCATGCAGATCAAGACCATCGCCGAATTCGTCGAAAGCGCCCGCGCGGTGGAAATGCTTACGGCGATGGGGGTACACTACGGACAGGGTTTCCATCTCGGCAAACCGGTGCCGATCGAACAGGCCATCGAACACCTGTAATCGGCATTTCAGAATTTTTTCAGGGCCTTTCCGTGGAAACGGCTCACGGGATCCATCAACGTGCGTACTGTTCTGATTGCAAACCCCAAAGGGGGCAGCGGCAAGACCACGCTTGCCACTAATCTGGCCGGCTATTTCGCCACGCGCGGACGGCGCGTCATCCTGTCCGATCTCGACCGGCAGCAGTCTTCGCTCGACTGGCTGAAGCGCCGCCCTTACAAACTGCCGCTAATCCAGGGCGCTGACGGCCGCAAGGCAAAAGAAATCGACCCTGGCGCGGAATGGACCATCCTCGATTCGGCGGCCGGCCTGCATGGCGACAAGCTCGCCGAGGCCGTCAAGCTGGCGGACTGGATTATCGTTCCCATGCAGCCCTCCGCGTTCGACATCGGCGCCACCAGCGACTTTCTGGAAGTGCTGCGCGAAGAAAAGGCCGTGCGCAAGGAGCGCGTTGCGGTCGGCCTCGTCGGCATGCGGGTCAATGCGCGCACCCACTCTTCCGCAACGCTGAACCAGTTCCTAGAAAAAACCGGCTTTCCGGTGCCGACCTCCCTGCGCGATGCGCAGGTTTACGCACTGGCAGCCGAACAGGGCGCCAGCCTGTTCGACATTCGCCCCTCGCTGGTCGCGCGCGACTTGCAGCAATGGGCGCCGCTGCTGCATTGGCTGATGTCTACCGGCAAGAATATCCAATAATCACGCATGGCCAACGAAGTAGAACTCAAACTGCGCATCAAAACCGCCGACCTCCAGCGCCTCCGGCAACATACGGCGGTGCGGCACGCCCTCATCGGAAAACCGGTCACGCGCAGGCTCATCAGCATCTATTACGACACACCTGAACTCGCACTGCTGGACGCCGGCATCAGCCTGCGCGTGCGGCGCATGTCGGGCGGCTGGTTCCAGGCAGTGAAAGGCGCCGGCTATTCCCTGGCCGGACTGCACCAGCGCATGGAATGGGAAGACATCATCGCCCATGGCGAACCGGACTTCAGCAAGATTACCGAACCCGCGCTGACGAAGATTTTCGACGACCCAACCCTGCGCGCCGCGCTGCGCCCAATCTTCACCACCGACGTGCGGCGCACCGAATGGCAGCTCGTGCCTGCGGAAGGCAGTGAAATAGAAATGGCGCTCGATCTCGGCAATCTCATTGTCGACGAGGCGCGCGAGCCGATCAGCGAAGTCGAGCTGGAGCTGAAGGCGGGACAAGCATTTCGCCTGTTCGAGTTTGCATTATCGCTGCTGGACAAGGTGCCGCTGTGGATAGAGAACATCAGTAAGGCGCAGCGCGGCTATGCCTATTACCGGCCGCAGCCGTTGCAGTTGCGACATGCCCATGCCGTTCGCCTGCGCCCGTCGATGACGATCCTCGACGCCTGCCGCAGCATCTTGTGGGAATGCATCGGCCACTTGCAGGGCAATCACGAGATCGTCGTTCATGACGGCAATGCGGAAGGCGTGCACCAGATGCGCGTCGCCTTGCGGCGGATGCGCTCGGCCATGACGATTTTCGCCGATGTCATGCCGCCCGCCGACCATCTGCGCACGGAATTGAAATGGCTTGCGACAACATTGGGCCAAGCCCGCGACCTCGATGTTTTTCTGGCGGAAACGCTGCCGCCCGTGCAGCAGCAGTTGCAACACCCGGGGCTGGAGAGGCTGCATAAAAAAGCGCTGAAGGTGCAACAGGCGGCCTATGCCGAAGTGCGAGCCGCGCTCGATTCGCAGCGCTATCAGCGACTCCTGCTCGAGCTGGGCGTGTGGCTGGAAAAAAAGGAACTCGATTCGAACGCCACCCCCCTGACCGATTTCGCCCGGGATATCCTGCAAAAACGCCATCGCCAGCTGCGCAAGCACGGCAAGCGCTGGCACGGCATGAACGCGGATGAGCGCCACGCAGCCCGCATTGCCGCAAAAAAACTGCGCTATGCCGCGGAGTTTTTTGCCGGCCTGCATCCGGATGAGAAGTCGAAACGCTATCTCCGCCGCCTCGCCGACCTGCAGGGTGTACTGGGCGATCTCAACGACATCACCGTCACGGATCAGCTGATTGTTCATCTGATGGGCACGCGTGCCGACCGCGAGAGCCTCGACGCGCATCTGCTGTTTGCAGGCTGGAACGGCCTGCGCATGAAGCACGGAATCAAGAAGCTGAAGAGCCGCTGGAGTCGTTTTGCCGGCATCGGCCCGTTCTGGAATTGATTCTTTTGTTATGATCCCCGATGAGCGGACGCCCCGCTTCATCACTAACCGCTAAGGAAACATCATGAATCTGGAAAAAGTCGCGTTCGGCTTCTTCATCGTACTGGCGATGACGCTCAATTTCGGTTTTTTCATCGGCGACATCGGCAATCCCGAATACCATCATGCCTATGAGCTGTATGCTGCCATCGTGGTCAACCTGATTGCCACCGTGCTCAAGTTCGGCGACCGTACGCAGATTGGCGCAATTCATCTTTCGACCAGTCTGGTCGCCGACCTGCAGCTGATCGCCGCCGCGGTTATCTGGGCCGCATTCGGCGGCGAGCAGATGACGACCAGCACCATGGTCAGCATCGTTTCGCTGTCGGGCGGCGCTTTCCTCGCCAACGTCACGTCCGTGATCCTGCTGATCATCGAAACCATCATGCTGCGTCGCTAACCCGGCGCCGGTCGTCCGTGAATAGTATTTTCTTCCTGATCCTGCGGCGCCTGCGCGCGCCGCTGATTACGCTGATCGTCAGCTACGGCATTGCCGTATTCGGCTTTACGCTGATGCCGGGCCTGGATGCCGAGGGCCGGCCCTGGCACATGAGCATCTTCGAGGCGTTTTACGTCATCAGCTATACCGCCACGACCATCGGCTTCGGCGAAATCCCTTACGCATTCAGCCAGGACCAGCGCCTGTGGATGACGTTTTCAATCTATCTCACGGTCATTTCCTGGTTCTACGCCATCGGCAAGATCATCGCACTGGCGCAGGATCCGGCACTGCGCCAGGCCATTACCGTCGCCCGTTTCAGCCGCGCGGTACAGGGCCTGCACGAGCGCTTCTACATCGTTTGCGGCTACGGAGAAACCGGCAGCCTGCTGGTAGGGGCACTGGATAGCAAGGGCATTCGCGTGGTCACTCTGGACATCGACCAGGAACGCATCAACGAACTCGAATTGCAGGATTACCAGGCTCCGGTCCCCGGGCTATGCGCCGATGCCAAGCTGCCGGATATCCTGTTGCAGGCGGGGATCAAGCATCCACAATGCGGCGGCATTGCCGCCCTCACCAACGACGATCACGTCAATCTGGCAGTCGCGGTGGCCGTCAAGCTCATCAGCCCGGAACTGCCGGTGCTGTGCCGCGCAGAGCATACCGAAACCGCGGCCAACATGGCCTCGTTCGGCACCGACAACATCATCAATCCTTACGAACTCTTCGGCGAGCATCTCGCCATGGAAATCCACTCGCTCGGCACCTATCTGCTGCACGAGTGGCTGACCGGCGTACCTGGCACCACATTGCCCTCGCCCACGCCGCCGCCTGTGGGTAACTGGATCGTTTGCGGCTACGGCCGCTTCGGCAAGGCGGTAGTGAAAAATCTCGAGCTGGAAGGAGCCAGCATCAGAATCATCGAGGCGCAACCCGAGCTTACCGGCTGCGAGAACTACATTCTCGGCAGCGGCACCGAAGCCCGCACCCTGATCGAGGCCGGCATCGAAAACGCCGTCGGCATCGTCGCCGGTACCGACAACGACATCAACAACCTGTCGATCGCGATGACCGCACTTGAGCTCAAGCCCGACCTCTTCGTCGTCATCCGCAAGAACCGGCGCTTCAACAGCCCCCTGTTCCGCCAGTTCAACGCGGATATCACCATGCAGTTGAGCGACATCATCGCGCATGAATGCCTCGCCCACCTCATTTCGCCGATGCTGGCGCAGTTCCTCCATCTCGCCCGAAGTCAGAGCAATGCCTGGGCCAACCAGCTGATCAGCCGGCTGGTCGAGGTGGTCGGGGAAAACGTGCCGGAAACCTGGGGAGCTTATCTCAACGAGGAGCGCGCACCAGCGGTCATGAGCATGTTCGCGCAGGGCAAGACCGTCCATCTGGAATTGTTGACAAAAGATCCTTCCAACCGCGAGAAACGGTTGTACATCGTCCCGCTGCTGTTGATTCGCGGCAACCAGAGCATGCTGCTGCCGGAACTCGATACCGTCCTCGAAGCCGACGACCGCATCCTGTTCTGCGGCACGCAGACAGCCAGGGCCGCCCACCCGTTGCTGGTACTGAACCAGAAAGTCCTGACTTACGTGCAGGAAGGCGTGGAAGTCCCCGATAGCCTCGTGTGGCGCTGGTTAGTCGCGCGACGGCAAAAACGGGCATGATGAAATCCAGCGATAGCCAGGCCAGGCCTGCGCCTGCCCGTTAGCGAGCCGACATGCATGCCCCGCCTTTGCGCAACGCCGCCTTTCTCAAACTGCTGGCCTTCCGCGTCCAGATCGTACTGTCCTACCAGATGGTTGCAGTCGTCGTCGGCTGGCATATCTACGAACTGACGCGTGATCCACTCGCACTGGGGCTGATCGGGCTGGCCGAGGCCATTCCCTACTTCTGCTGCGCACTGTTCGCCGGCTATGCAGTCGATCACCATTCACGCCGCCTGTTCGGCGTAATGGCCTGCGCCATGCTCTTCCTGAATACGCTCGTGCTGCTGGGTGTCGCCGCCGGACTGGTCGCAGGCGACCCCACGCTGTGGATTTACGGTTCCATCGTGCTAACCGGCATCGCGCGCGCCTTCATCGGGCCGTCCTACAACTCTCTGTTCGCGCTGGTACTTCCGCGCAAGCAATATGCGCGCGCCGCCGGCATCGGCAGCTCCGCTTTCCAGCTCGGATTGATCATCGGACCGGCACTCGGCGGCATCCTGGTCGGCTGGGCAGGCAAAACCACGGCATATGCCGTCGCCACCCTGCTGGCCTTGAGTGCTGCGGCCATGCTGCTTTCCCTGCGCGTCAAGGAACCGCCGCCTGCCGAAAGTGCTCCGGTATTCAAGAGCATCGCCGAAGGGCTGCGTTTTGTCGCCAACAACCAGGTGATGCTTGCAGCCCAGACGCTGGACATGTTCGCCGTATTGTTCGGCGGCGCGGTCGCCATGCTGCCGGCTTTCATACACGAAATATTCCATTACGGACCGGAAGGCCTGGGCATATTGCGCGCGGCCCCTGCGATCGGCGCCGTTGCCACCGGCCTTTACCTCGCCCGTCATCCTATCGATAAACATGCAGGCCGCTGGCTGCTCTGGGCAGTTGCAGGCTTCGGGGCGTGTATTATCGCTTTCGCGCTTTCAAAGAGTTTCTGGCTGGCCGGAGTCATGCTGTTGCTTTCAGGTGCCTGCGATGGGGTCAGCGTGGTGTTGCGTAGCGCCATCATGCAGCTGATGACCCCCGACGCCATGCGCGGACGCGTCTCCGCGATCAACGGCATTTTCATCGGCTCCTCCAACGAACTGGGCGCTTTCGAATCCGGCGTCGCTGCCCGTTTGCTGGGATTGGTGCCCTCGGTTGTCTTCGGCGGCATGATGACCCTGGGGGTGGTTGCGGCCACGGCCAGGCTGGCTCCCAGGTTACGCAGGCTGGAATTGAAAGACCTGCACTGACGAAAAAAAACCGCCGGAAATTCCGGCGGCTTGAAAGGGCTGAAATCGCTTTTTTTGGCGACAATCAGCCGACTCGTCCTGAGTTCGGTTAATCGCGACCGCGACGCTTGTCCCAACCGCGATGCCAGCCGTTGTCACGGTGTTCGGGTGCCAGATAACTGACACGCTCATCGTAATCGGGCGTAATGGCGACCCTGACACGAATATTCCTGCCCGGATCGTTGGACATCACAGTGGTGTACTCGCGGCCGTCATAGCGATAGGTCACCAGGTAGTTGCGGGTAACGGTCTGCCACTCGTCCACGGTCACACAACGCTCGACCGGGCGGGAACCGTAGCTGCGCTGGCCGCTGTTGTCGATACGGTCGCCCACAATGGCGCCGGTTGCGGCACCCACGGCAGCTCCGGCGACGCGCCCGCTGCCCTTGCCGATCTGGCTGCCGAGCAGGCCGCCGGCGATACCGCCGATGATGGCACCACCGATGTCACGGCTGCCTGAATTGGAATAGGTTTCGCGGGTATATTCGGTATGGCATTCCTCACGCGGCACGTTGATGCGCTCGACTTGCGGCGCCACGGAAATCACGCGGGCGGTATCGTAATAGACGTCATCCGCTGCTGCAGGCAGTGAAATCGCGCTCATCATCAGTATCGAAGCAGCCGTCTTGTTGATCTTCACGTTTGGTACTCCTTCTGTTTTATCGATGGCCGCCCAATTGCAGCGGTTGAGCTAATAACGCGACGGTTTTGCATTCGGTTGACCGACCATCCGGGTCGGTCGTGTAAAGGTATGTAAGTTCCCGAATGAATTTTCCTGTTCCCGACAGGACTAAGGTTTACAGGCGGATAACCAGCTTGCGCTTCCACTACAAGGAGAAAAATTATGCGTACACCAGGGGTTGTTTGCATTGCTCTGCTGGCCATTTCCGGCTTGGCCAGCGCAGCAGAAATGGGCGACAACTGCACCACCGGGCTTTCGATGGGGCAGATGATGAAGACGGATTGCTCGGTGAAGACCGACTACAAGGGCAAGACGTACTGCTTCAGCAGTGAAGAATCCAAAATGATGTTCATGAAGGATCCTGAAAAGGTCATCAAGAAGGCCAAGGCCTTTTACGACAAGAACGCCGAGCAGGAACGCGAAAAAATCAGCCAGGCCGATGCCTTGAAGCAGATCGAGAGTAAAACTTGCGATTTATCCAACAAGGACGCGGGCTACCTGGAATTCGACGGCAAGGACCTGCGCCACTGCAAAATGGTCAATACCAGTTTCTTCGGCGCATATCTGCGCGGCGCCAACCTTTCCGGGGCCAACATGCAACGCGCCTACCTCAACCTGGCGCGGCTGGAAAACGCCAATCTCTCCGGCGCCAACCTGACTGACGCCATCATCTTCCAGGCTATCTTCGACAAGACCAACTTCGCAGGCGCGAACCTCACCAATGCACGCGTGATCGGCACACTGGGGGCCGTGGACATGACCGGCGTGAATGCGAAGAACGGGCGTTTCGGGCTGGATATGGGCAATCAGCCGATGGGACAGATGAAATTCGATTCGGTAGGCGGCAAATTTGCGAAAGCCAATTTCGAAAATGCAGATCTGAACATTGCGGCATTCACTTTCGCTGACCTGAGGGGCGCCAATCTGAAGAATGCCAATCTGAATCGCGCCGACCTGGTTCAGGCAGACCTGACCGGAGCCGATCTCACTGGCGCCAACCTGACCGATGCGGATGTGAATGGCGCGATATTCAAGGACGTCAAAGGACTGAGTTCGGTGAAGGGAATGGCCTCCACCAAGGGCAAATGCGTCGGCTGCAAATAAAGCCTTACGAACCGCTCCACTGCCGCACGCGGCCGACGTCCACATGGACGAAATCGGACACCGGGTAATAGCCGACGCCGCCGCTTTTCAGTGAAAGCGCGGCACGATGCACATCGGCAAGATCGCGACCCGGTAACCGGATGTCCACCGCCAGGCCATCCATATGCAGACTGTGTCTTGCCACGCCGCGGCTGTGCTTGGCGAGCATTGCATTGGTGTTGGGGGTGCGGTACCCGGAAATGACATGAAACTGGGCTGTGGTATCGAGCTTCATCGACAAATCATGCAACAGGTCCAGCAAGCCGGTATCGATGGGGTTCACATCGCCGGAGCGAAAATCGCGCAGCAGATGGTAGATTTCACCCAGGCTGTCCTGCTGATAGGCGCCATCGGCCCAATACACCGCGTTCAACTTTTCACCGGTATGCAAATGGTAGAACGACAGCTTGCGCTCCGGGCTGGGGGCAATGGCAGCCAGGGCTTTTCCGGGTACACTCGCGGCCAGCATCGCTGCTGCACCGTATTTCAGAAAACCGCGTCGGCTCAATGCCGGCAACAACAATTCGTCCTGCTCTTTCATGTGCTCTCCTAGTCGGCCGCGCGAGTTACATCGCGAGCCACACCTTCATGCGCAGCTATCACTTGCGCCACTTTTTTCCAGTCGATGGTGTCATCGACTCGAGCTGAAGCAGCAAGTTCCTTGACTAGCCCATTCGCATCAATTCCTTTGCGATAGATATCGCGATGCACTTCCAGATAGATCTTGTTATCGGGCGCGACGTATAACAGCACCGGCTCGTAGATAATGATGCCGGTATCGCCCTTGTTTGTTGTTGCGAACATTTCTGCGGCGTCGTCCGGATGCAAACGTATGCAGCCGTGACTCTGGAAATGATAGATACTTTCCGGCGCAATCGTGCCATGGATACCCAGCCCAGGCAAGCTCAAGCCCATCCAGTACTTGCCTAGCGGGTTGTCCGGACCTGGCGGAACCCGCTCCCTGACGATCTCTCCCTGGCGCGCCATTTCCCGCTGGATCGAAGGTGGCACGAACCAGGTTTTATCATCCTCGTGACTGACAATTTCAAAACTCCCGGTATCGGTCGGCCAGTCAGGCCGTCCGACGCCTACCGGATAGGCTTTTTCCACAGCCCCTCCCTGCATGCGGAAGAGCATGCGCTGCGGCAAGTTGATAACAATGCCGTCCTCGAGCGACGAGGGCACGATGTGATGATTGTCGATTTGCAGAATCTGTCCGATTTTGAGCGGCCGGGATTCCTGCAAGCCATTCTCACGTAGCAGCAGGTAAGGATCGACGCCATAACGTGCACCGATGCGCGTGAGCGTATCTCCCGCCCTCACTTGATAGGTGTAAACATCCCCGATCAACGCTTTGCCCGGCAAGGTCTGCGCAGATAACGCGAGGCTCCAGGCCAGCATCAGACACGTGATCGGCCATCGGGCATACCGCATTTGGGTTATTGCATGCAAATATTTTCCATTCATAATCAATAACTAACAACAAGGACCAATCCGTTATCAACCAATAACAAGAAAGGTAATGCCATGGTCAAAGAAGTCGAGCATTCAATAGCAGCGTTTCTGGGAACCCTGCCAGAGCAGGTCAGGATGTGGGATTCCAAGGTCGTGGCAGGCATGGTTCAACACCCGCCGACCTTCGAAGCCTTCAAAGCCGGAAATGACCTGACAAAGTGGCGCATCTATATGACTGTGCGGCTCCAGGCCAACAGCACTTTACTCCCGGCCTGATTCTCCGACGGCAATTTTCAGCACCACCTTGCGAATAGGCGCCACTCCAACCAGGGGCGCGTGCGCATCCTCGGGGAAAAACACGCAAAACGCTCCTGCGGGCACAGCTACCCAGCTCGCAGGAGCGTCGTGAAAGAACTCGATATCCCGTTTGTCGCTATATCCTGCAACGGGTTCCCGACAAGTGCATAAAGGACTCCAGCCCATCTCGTCCATGCCTCGCAGCACAAACTGGATGTCGATGTATTTACGATGGCATTCCAGCTTGGCATCGGCCCGGCTACGACCGTCGGCTTCTTCCACAATCGCAAACAAGGAATCGCCTTCAATGGGGTAGCGGCCTGGCGCCAGCGCCAGAAGATCGGTATCTCGCAGAAAGGCAAAAGCGCGCGGGAATAAGGAGTGCATCGCGGAATAGCGATCCGCATTCGCCAGAACGTCGAAAATCATGATTTTTCAGGCTCTGCCAAGGTCTGCAACAGGTTCAGGCCGAACCCCACCCCAAAGCCGGTCACGTCGCTTGCCACGGCCCCCAACCCGCCCTTGTGATTGCATGCCGAGAGATCGACGTGCAGCCACGGCACGTCGTTTTCGATAAAGCGCGCCAGGAAGCGC
Source organism: Methylophilaceae bacterium (assembly GCA_035460905.1). GTDB lineage: Bacteria > Pseudomonadota > Gammaproteobacteria > Burkholderiales > Methylophilaceae > MM2. The sequence continues at coordinate 15,463 of DATHWE010000139.1, forward strand.
GCAGCGAGAATGTGGTCGGCTTCGCCATCCAGCGTGCATTGCTTGATGTCGGCGATCTTGCTGTCGAGCTCCGGTTCGTAATCCTCGTCGAACGGGAACGCACACACGCGTTCGCCTACCGCATTGCCGACACCCACTGCCTTGCAAAGCAGCTCCGGCTTGTTGCCGATAATGCCGCTGTAGCGGGTGCCCACCGCAGTCATCATGCTGCCGGTCAGTGTGGCGAAATCCATCATGAAATCCGGCTTGCTGCGGGAGGCTAGCGTCAACGTATCCGCCAGCACCATGCGCCCTTCGGCGTCGGTGTGGATGATTTCGATGGTAGTGCCGTTGAGCGCCGTCACCACGTCGTTCTGCTTGTAGGCCTTGGGGCTGATATGGTTCTGCGCCAGCGCCAGCCAGCAGTCGATTCGCACTGGCAACTTGAGCTGGGTCGCGGCCTGCAGGATGCCGAGCGCGACGGCGGAACCGTTCATGTCCTCGTGCATGCCGTGCATGTAGCGGGCGGGTTTGAGGTTGTGGCCGCCGGTATCGAAGCAGATGCCCTTGCCCACCAGCGCATATGATTTCTTTGCTTTCTTCGGGACGTAAGTAAGATGAACGATGGCCGCGTCATCCATTTCGGAGCCCTGCGCCACGGCAACGAACGCGCCCGCGCCGATCTTCCGCAGCTTCTTCATGTCGTACTCTTCATGCTGCCAGCCGTGCTCGACGGCCAGCGCCTTGATCTTCTCGCGATAGATGCCTGGCGTAAGTTCGTTGGGCGGCAGCATGGTCAGGCTTCGCGTGAGGGTATTGCCCTGCGCTTGGGCCTGAACCATAGCCACATCGCCTTTGTAGCCGAACAGCTCGATTTTCTTCAAAGCGCGGCGGTCATCTTTTTTCTTGCGTGCAGGCAACCGGGCACTGTTGACCCAAGTCACATACAGCGCCGCACGTGCCGCCAGTTCGCGCTGAGCATCGTTCCCGAAAACCGCAACCGCCAAGGTTTCCGGCTGCTCGTCCAATAATGGGGCAACGGCTTTGCGCAGTGCGGTATTGCGTTCGAACGCGGACATGCCTTCCTTCACAACTACCCAGACGGCAACGCCGCCATTCGGCAGGTCGGCACACAGCGGACTTTTGGCCAGATCTTCATATTTTTCCTTGCGGCGCTTGAGCTTGGCATCGAGCACTGCGGCATAAGGCAGGTCTTGCGGCCGCTGGTCGGACAATACGAATAAGAGATGAGCCGCCTTCTCCAGACTCTTTTCGCTCATATTATTTTCATGCTGAATCAGGCTGGCAAACATCGGTTTCCTTTCGATAACTCCCTGTTTTGGTGCGGCTTGTAGGGCATTCGCACTAACTCCGGCACCCTCTTTAAACTTGACCTGAACAGTCAAAATAGCGAAGATAGCGGCTTTCTGTTCAGCAAATCCAGCCGTATCCCTTTATGAATTATAGCGATGCGAGCCCCAGGAGAGAATTTAGATGACCAACCCCACCCCCGACATCGACCCGCAGGAAACGCAGGAATGGCTCGACGCCATCGACGCGGTGCTGGAGCAAGAGGGAACCGAACGCGCGCACTTTCTGCTGGAACAGCTGATCGACAAAGCGCGCCGCTCCGGTGCCTACCTGCCCTACAACGCGACGACCGCCTACCTTAATACCATTCCCGTCCACCTGCAGGACAAGTTGCCGGGCGATCCCTCGATGGAACGCCGCATCCGTGCGCTGATCCGCTGGAACGCCATTGTGACCGTCATGCGCGCCAACGACAAATCCCCCGGCGTGGGCGGCCACATCGCCAGCTTTCAGTCAGCCGCGACGCTGTACGACGTCGGCTTCAACCATTTCTTCCGCGCCGCGAACGAAAGCTTCGGCGGCGACCTGGTCATGTTCCAGGGTCACTCCTCGCCCGGCATCTATGCCCGCGCCTTCATCGAAGGCCGCCTCAGCGAAGAGCAGATGTCCAATTTCCGCATGGAAACCGGCGGCAACGGCCTGTCGTCCTACCCGCACCCGTGGCTGATGCCGGATTTCTGGCAATTCCCCACCGTGTCGATGGGCCTGGGTCCGCTGCAAGGCATCTACACCGCGCGCTTCCTCAAGTATCTGCACGACCGTGGCATAGCCGATACGGCCGACCGCAAGGTC
>DATHWE010000140.1:0-2818 GCA_035460905.1 Methylophilaceae bacterium
ACGTCGTACAGGATGAAGCCGGAGAACAACAGCACGGCCACGCCGGACATTGCCAGTGCGAGCGCCGGGATCTGGAAGAACATGTTGGCGAGCATGGCGACGATCAGCAGGATCAGGCCGACCATCAGGAAGTTGCCCATGAAGCTGAAGTCCTTCTTGGTAGTCGTCGCGATGCCGGCCAGCGTCAGGAAGATGATGCCGGTACCGCCGGCGGCCAGGCCTACCAGTTGCGCGCCGTTCTTGAGCTGCAGCGCGACTTGCAGGATCGGGCCGAGCAATACGCCCATCAGGCCGGTCAGCACCAGCAGCAGCACCACGCCAAGCGCGGAGTTGCGGTTGGCCTGGATACCGAAGAACAGGCCGAACATCGCTGCCAGGGAACCAAGTGCAAACATGATCGGATGCTGCGCAGCCCATGCGAAATTCATTGTCATGCCGACCATCGCGCCGATGACCGTCGGGATCATCGTGATGCCCAGCAGCATATAGGTGTTGCGCAGAACCTTGTGCGCGCCGGTGGCGAGCGTGGAACCAGCGGTATTAGCGATTTGATAATCGGATTGCATAGTAGGGTTTAAACCTCATGTGGTTGAACTGCGGGTAAGACTAGCGGAAGGGCAAGGAAGTTTCAAGCGGAATTCCGCCAGAACGCAAGCGCTACAAGGCTGCAACGCTAAAATAGGTCGCTACCGCATTGCGGGCGATATAACTGCCGGCATTGGCTAGCTGGGCCGCCAGCAATTCCTTGAAACTATCTCGCTGCTCTGCCGTGGCTTGCGCTTCGTTGCGCGCATCATTCGACTGGCTTTCGGCCGGTGCTTCCGCCTTGCTTTTCTGCTCGACGGGAGGCGCTCCGGTAAGTTGTCGATCGGCAGCGGTCTCGACCCTGTCGGCGACCTCGACCAGCGTGGACAGACTGCCCTGGGGATTTTCCTGCAAGTCTGTTTCCAGTGCACGCTGGTTGATGGACAGGGTGCCTTCGGTTTTCGATATGCCGAGTTTCTGCAACGCGGCCAGCGAGCTTGCATCCGGGCCGGAAACGGCCTCATTGATTTCTTGCAAGGCTTGCGCCGAACGTGCATCGGCAACAACGGAGGAATTGACAGAGTTATCGGCCGCCGTTTGCCTGACAGTAATTGACAGCGCATTGACGGATTTCACGAAGCTTTGCACGGCCGCCTTCAAATCCGAGGTCGTCGGCGGGTTGTCGAGATTCTTGATTGCCTGGGCGGAGGTTTTGATGTCGTCGAGCGCCTGCTTGGTCTTGCCGGCCGCGCTGAGTTCGGTAACGGAACTGGCTTCGCCCTGCGGAAGCGTGGCGCGCGGATTCTTTTGCGCGCTATCGGCTTGCGCCGCGCTGGCGCCGATACTACTGGCAACGAGTGAAGAAACGCTTGAAACAGCCATGCCCATTCCCTGCTGATAATGCTTTGGAAACTACTCCTTTTTCCAAATAAAATCAATCAGACAGGAAACTTCAGCGCCCCCTCGGTAACGCCGATTTCGGATACGGTGCGCAATGCGTGAACGAACTCCGCGTTTTCATGCAATTCCACCAGCGTGGCCGGATGCAGTTTGCCGTGCATGCGCGCCAGCCGCGCCAGGCTGACTGCGGAAATCTTCCATTCCAGATTGCGCAGCAGTTCGTCCGCGAGGTCTGGTCGATTGCACAGCAGCACCATGTCGCAGCCGGCGTTGAGCGCGGCCAGGGCGCGCTGCGTCACGTCGCCGGCCACCACCGCACCTTCCATCGACAAATCGTCGCTGAAGATCACGCCGTTGAACTCCAGACGCTGGCGCAGCACCTTCTGCAGCCAGCGTTCGGAAAAGCCGGCCGGCTTGTCGTCCACTTTCGGGTAGATCACGTGCGCTGGCATGATGGCCGGCAAGCCGTCGTCTATCATCTGGCGGAAAGGCTGCATGTCCTCTTCGGCAATACGATCGAACTCGCGCTCGTCCACCGGGATCGCCACGTGCGAATCGGCTGCAACGAATCCGTGGCCGGGAAAATGCTTGCCCACCGCGGCCATGCCGCCGCGCTTGAGGCCGTGCATGAGTGAGCGCGACAGCTCGGTGATGGCGTGAATGTTGCGATGGAACGCCCGGTCGCCGATCACGCCGCTGTTGCCGTAGTCGATATCCAGCACCGGGGTGAAGCTAAAATCCACGCCGTAGGCACGCAGCTCCGCCGCCAGCACCCAACCCGCCTCTTCCGCCAGCTGACGTGCGCGGCGGGGATTGGTATCCCATATCTTGCCCAGCTCGCGCATCGGCGGGATGCGCGTAAACCCTTCGCGGAAACGCTGCACACGGCCGCCTTCGTGGTCTACCGCGATCAGCAGCGGCGGCTGGCGCACGGCATGAATCGCCGACGTCAGCGTCTTGAGCTGTTCCGGACTCTTGTAATTCCGCGAAAACAGGATGATGCCGCCGACCAAAGGGTGTTGCAGGCGGCGAATATCGTTTTCGTTGAGTTCGGTGCCCTCGATATCGAGCATGACCGGGCCGAGCGACATGGGTTTTCCTATCTTTTTACGTCCAAAGTATCGCGCAGTGTATCGCCCAACACGTTGACCGCCAACACCAGCGACATCAGGCTGACGCCGACTGCGAGCACGTAATGCGGTGCGACCAGCAGGTAACGCACGCCATCACGCAGCATGGAGCCCCACGAGGCATGCGGCGGCTGGATGCCAAGACCGAGGAAGGACAGGCTGGCTTCGGCGACGATCAGGCTGGCAATGCTGAAGGTCGCCTCCACCAGCAAAGGCGCCATGAGCAAGGGCAGCATATGCCGGAACAGGATGCGCGGCGTGGT
>DATHWE010000141.1:0-11809 GCA_035460905.1 Methylophilaceae bacterium
CAAGAAGATCGCGCTGTTCACCAACGTTGCGCCGGAAGCGGTCATTTCCGCGGTTGATGCCGACTCCATCTACAAGATTCCCGGCATGCTGCACGACCAGATGCTGGACGAGATCGTCTGCCACAAGCTCGGGATACTCGCTCGTGCGGCCGATCTTTCCGCATGGAAGAAATTGACCGATGCGGTCGAGCATCCGGACCATCTGATCGACATCGCGTTTGTCGGCAAATACGTCGACCTGACCGAATCCTACAAATCGCTGACCGAGGCGCTGATCCACGCCGGCATGCACACCCGCTCCAAGGTCAAGATCCACTACATGGATTCTGAAGACATCGAGAAGAACGGCTGCGGCATGCTGAAGAACATGGACGCCATCCTCGTGCCGGGCGGTTTCGGCAAGCGCGGTACGGAAGGCAAGATCGCCGCCATTCGCTATGCCCGCGAAAACAAGGTGCCATACCTCGGCATCTGCCTCGGCATGCAGCTGGCCGTGATCGAGTTCGCGCGCGACGTGGCCGGCCTGGAAAAGGCCAACAGCACGGAGTTCGACCCCGATTCTCCGCATCACGTCGTCGGCCTGATCACCGAGTGGAAGGACGCTTCCGGCAAGGTCGAGAAGCGCGATGAAAGCTCCGACCTTGGCGGCACCATGCGCCTGGGCGCGCAGAAATGCCCCATCGTGCCCGGCACGATGGCAGCGCAGATCTATGGCGAGGAAGTCAACGAGCGCCACCGCCATCGCTATGAGGTCAACAACCATTACGTGGATCAGCTGAAGGCCGCTGGCCTTGTCGTCTCCGCGCGCACGCCGACCGAAAACCTGTGCGAAATGATCGAGCTGCCGCAGGACGTGCATCCTTGGTTCGTCGCCTGCCAGTTCCACCCTGAATTCACTTCCAATCCGCGCGCCGGGCATCCGCTGTTCAAGGCCTATGTCGAAGCCGCGATCCAACGGAAAGAAGGAAATAAATAAGTGCGCGAGACGGATGCAGTGCAAGGCGCGCGGAGCGCAGAAGCCGAGACAGTACAGAAAGTACGGCGAGGATTCGAGCACCGTGCAACGCCGCAATGCGCCGTCGCAGCCACTTATTAACTTGATAAGGAAAGCAAATAATGAATTTGTGCGGTTTTGAAGTCGGCCTGGATCAGCCCCTGTTCCTGATCGCCGGCCCGTGCGTGATCGAGTCCGAGCAGATGGCGATGGATACCGCCGGCCAGCTCAAGGAAATGTGCGCCGAACTGGGCATCAATTTCATCTACAAGTCGTCCTACGACAAGGCCAATCGCAGCTCCAACAAGACGTTCCGCGGTTTGGGCATGCAGGAAGGCCTGCGTATCCTCTCTGAGGTGCGTAAGCAAATTGGCGTGCCGGTGCTGACCGATGTGCACAATGAAAACGAAGTGCCGGAAGTGGCTGCCGTGGTCGACGTGCTGCAAACCCCGGCATTCCTGTGTCGCCAGACCGATTTCATCCAGGCTTGCGCGGCGACCGGCAAGCCGGTCAACATCAAGAAGGGCCAGTTCATGGCGCCGTGGGACATGAAGAACGTTGTGGACAAGGCCAAGGCGGCCAACGGCGGTGCGGACACGATCATGGTGTGCGAACGCGGCGCCTCTTTCGGCTACAACACGCTGGTGTCCGACATGCGCGGCCTGGCCGTGATGCGCAATACCGATTGTCCGGTGGTGTTCGACGCTACCCATTCGGTACAGCAGCCCGGTGGCCAAGGCGACAAGAGCGGCGGCCAGCGCGAACATGTGCCGGTGCTGGCGCGTGCCGCAGTGGCGAGCGGTGTGGCCGGTGTGTTCATGGAAACCCATCCCAACCCGGCAGTCGCCATGTCCGATGGCCCCAACGCGTGGCCTCTGCACATGATGAAGCCGCTGCTGCACACGCTGGCGGAAATCGACCGGCTGGTGAAGAGCCACGGGTTTATCGAACAAACATTGTAATTCGCACGTAGGCATTCCGGCCTGCTGGCGTAGCAGGCAAAGGTGCCTGCGCTATATCAAAGCTGATATTGAAAAGGAAAAGTAGATGAGTGCTATCGTCGACATCATCGCGCGAGAAATTCTCGATTCCCGCGGTAACCCGACTGTGGAGGCCGATGTCCTGCTGGAATCCGGCATTATCGGACGTGCCGCCGTGCCGTCCGGCGCCTCCACCGGCAGCAAGGAAGCCGTCGAGCTGCGCGACGGCGACGACGAGCGCTATCTCGGCAAGGGCGTCCTGCAGGCAGTCGAGAACATCAATACGGAAATTGCCGAAGCCATCATGGGACTGGATGTCGAAGAGCAGAGCTTCATCGATACCACGCTGATCGACCTGGACGGGACCGACAACAAGGGCCGTCTCGGCGCCAACGCGCTGCTGGCGGTTTCCATGGCCTGCGCACGTGCTGCAGCCGAGGAGTCCGGCCTGCCGTTGTACCGCTATCTCGGCGGTTCGGGTCGCATGCAATTGCCGGTGCCGATGATGAACATCATCAATGGCGGCGCGCACGCCTCCAACAGCATCGACATGCAGGAGTTCATGGTGATCCCGGCCGGTCGTCCGACTTTCCGCGAAGCCATTCGCTGCGGCGCGGAAGTGTTCCACTCGCTGAAGAAAATCCTGCACAAGAAGGGCCTAACCACTACCGTCGGCGACGAAGGCGGCTTCGCACCCGACCTGCCGACCAATGAAGCGGCCCTGCAATACATCATGGAAGCCATTTCTGCTGCCGGCTACGAGCCGGGCAGCGACGTGCTGATCGGCATCGATTGCGCCAGCACCGAGTTCTACAAGGACGGCCTGTACCACATCGAGTCTGAAGGCCTGCAGCTGAATTCCGAGCAATTCGGCGACTACCTCGCCACCTGGTGCGACAAGTACCCCATCATCAGCATCGAAGACGGCATGAGCGAATTCGACTGGGACGGCTGGAGCATGCTGACCCAGCGTTTGGGAGATTCGGTACAGCTGGTCGGGGACGACCTGTTCGTCACCAACGCCAAAATCCTGAAGGAAGGCATCCAGCGCGGCGTCGCCAACTCCATCCTGATCAAGGTCAACCAGATCGGCACGCTGACCGAGACCTTCGACGCCATCGAAACCGCCAAGCGCGCCGGCTATACCTCCATCATTTCGCATCGTTCCGGCGAAACCGAAGACACTACCATCGCCGACATCGCTGTTGCGACCAATGCATTGCAGATCAAGACCGGCTCGCTGTCGCGTTCCGAGCGCATCGCCAAGTACAACCAGTTGCTGCGCATCGAGGAAGAATTGGGCAGCGGCAGCTACCCCGGCCGCGATGCGTTCTACCAACTGATCGGTTAAGGCGCTTTCGCCCGCCATGCGCTGGCTCACCCTGGTTTTCGTGCTGCTGATCGCCCTGCTGCAATATCCATTGTGGCTGGGCAAGGGGAGCTGGCTGCGGGTGTGGGATCTGAGCCAGCAGATCGACAAACAGAAGGAATCGAACGCTACCCTCAAGGCGCGCAACGACACCCTGGATGCCGAAGTGCGCGACCTCAAGCAGGGCTACGCCGCGATTGAAGAGCGCGCCCGCAGCGAATTGGGCATGGTCAAGCAGGATGAGGTGTTCTACCAGGTGATGGACGGAGGGGCTCTTCCGCCGCCTCCCGCAAAGCCTGTTCCGCCTCAGCCGGCCCCCGCCGCACAATAAACTCCATCTAAACGTCGGCTTTCTGCCGATGTTGTTGTCTCCAGTAAACGCGCTTTTTTTCCGTTGATCAGGCCAAGGTAAGATGGCGCAGGCACGCCATTGCCGCTCGATCAAAATAATAAATAAAAGGAAAAAGAACATGAACCTCAGGCTTCCCAGCCGTACTTCAACGATAGCTGCGTTACTGGTTGCGCTCGCAGGATGCGCTACACCACAAACGCGCATGCCGACGGTGGATTCGACCGCCATGCAGGAGGAGACGCGCAAGCAGCGGGAGATGGTGGTAGAGGACTACATGAATTCCTACCGACGCTTGCAGGCCGTCGCTTCGAAAATCGTGGTCAGCGGCACCGAACTTTGCGCCGACAAGGTGGGGCCTTACTATGGTTTGACGGCCTGGAGCCGCGAGGATTTCGACAAGGAATGGCATGACGTCGTGCAGTCGCGTTTCGGTGTTGGCGATGTGGCCAGCATTTCCAGCGTCGTGCCCGGCTCGGCGGCGGAGTATGCGGGAGTGAAGGCTGGCGATGTGGTGATTTCCGTCAACGGCTGGACTCCGCCCGCGGGCAAGGGCGCAGTCGATAAGCTGATGGAGAAGCTGATGGAGAAGCTGGCCGCAGAAGGCAAGTTCGGCATGCCGCTGGAGTTGGTCGTGCGGCGCGGGGCGGAGGAGGTCAAGCTGTCCATGATGCCTGGGCAGGCCTGCGATTTCCACGTCCGCTTATCGCCGGACGACGTGAAGAACGCCTACGCCGATGGCAAGAACATCGTGATCTACAAGGGCATGATGGATTTCTTCCGCACCGACGAGGAAGTCGCGCTGGTGGTGAGCCACGAGTTGGCGCACAACGCGATGAAGCATATCGATGCCAAGAAGACGAATGCGATGGTGGGCGGGCTGGTCGGTTTACTGCTGGACGTGGCTGCAGCGGCGGGCGGCGTCAACACCAACGGCGACTTTACCCGCTTGGGCTCCAACATCGGCGCGGGCGTTTATTCCGTTTCCTTTGAACAGGAGGCGGATTACGTCGGGCTGTATTTCATGGCGAATGCCGGCTACAAGATAGACGATGCGGCCGGTTTCTGGCGCCGGATGGCAACGACGAACTCCAAGGCGATTACCATGAAATCCTCCCATCCGACCACGCCGGAACGTTTTATCGCCATCGAGTCCGCAGTCGATGAGATCAAACAGAAACTCCATGACGGCCAGCCTTTGAAGCCGGAGCTCAAGGATCCGCCGCAGGAGATTGCCAAGGAAGAGGTGCGGGCTATCCCGCATTAAACGTACGGCGGATCGCTTGGTTGCCGATTTTTCAGAATAAAAGCGATCCAACTCGTCCGTAATCGATGTCACATCGAACTGGTCCCTCCCAAGTGCCTTTGCTTAGCTACAGCACATAAGGCAAAGTCAGCGATGCAATCGCCGGACCGTCTGCCGTCAGGCAAAGTACCGGGCCGGCTTCCAGGCTTTCCAGCCGAACTTCATAAAGCAGATCGAAACCGCCATTGGGGCCAGGTGCTACGCGCACGACCATGCCGACCGGTTCTGCGCTTCCCGTGCCGAACATTTTGTCGCCAGGCTGTGGTGCTGTATCCGCTGTCACATGGCCGAGATGCATGCGTCGTTTTACCGTACCCAGATAATGCGTGCGAGCGACGATTTCCTGGCCGGTGTAGCAGCCTTTCTTGAAACTGATGCCGCCGAGTACGTCCAGATTAAGCATTTGCGGGACAAAGGCTTCTTGTGTTGCTGGCGTGACGTCCGGGATGCCAGCCTGGATCTCGTGCCATTCCCAGCCGTTGCTGCCGACCGGTGTGCAGTGTTCGCAAAGCTTGGCCCAGATGTCGCTGGCGTGCTCCGGGCGTGTGAAGATTTCGAAGCGCATCGCGGTGCCGGGCAGACGCAGCAGGGTGGCGGTTTCGTGATCCACCAGCTGGTGATGTTCTTCCGGAATGCTGCCGAAGTGCTCTTTCAGCGCAATGGCGGCTCCGGTGCCGGCGATGCCGAAGCGGATGAGGGTGTCGGACATATCCTCGACCACGACTTTGGAGCGCAGTACGTACATTTTCAGGCGCTTCAAGATCGGCTCCTTGAGCGCGCCGTTCAATTGCAGATGGAAATGGCCCTGATGCGCGAACGCGAGAAGGATTGCTAGCAGGCGGCCCTTGGGGTTGCAGTAGCCGGCATAGTGGCTATTGCTGCCATTAAGCAGTTTGACGTCGTTGGTCACCTGTCCCTGGAGGAAGGTTTGGGCGTCTTCGCCGCCGACCCTGAGCAGGCCGAGATGTGAAAGATCGGTGATAATGTTGCGGTTGCCCGCGATCTGCGGCTCCTGCTCGGGGGTGCTGAAGTGGGCGACGCGTCCTTCAACGATGCTCGCGCCCTGCTGCGTAAGGAATTCTTGCCAGGCTGGATGCATGAAACGACTCCGGTAAATTTTGATGAATCATTATAGCTTGAAGCCCATTCGTCTCGCGTTGCGACCATCGCGCCAATTGGCGGCGGTGCTGGCTTTGGCCGGGATCTCGGCATGTGCAGTGATGGCGTCGCTGCCGATCCCGTTATGGGAGGAGCTGGTGCTGGATGCCATCATTGCGACGTTTGCCATTTATCACGTGGTCAAGGATGCCTGGTTGCGCATGCCGTGGTCCATCGTTGCCCTTGAAGTTACGTGCGAAGGTGTGTTTCGCTGTCAGTCACGCGCAGGTGTGTGGATCGATGCAGAAGTGCGCGGCGACAGTTTTGTGACACCGTGGCTGACGATATTGAATCTGGCCGAGCCGGATAAATGGCTGGCACGTCGCGCGATATTGCTGTCCGACAGCGGCGATGCCGAGATGTTTCGGGCGTTACGCGTATGGCTGCGCTGGGGCAGTCAGGCGGTGCCGGAATAACCGTTCCTCACTTCATTCCGGGCTTGCGTAATCGCGGGAACAGAGTAAAGATAACACCGGGGTTTGTCTGCAATGTTCCGTTCGGAGCATTTTCGTTCTATGGCATGGTCTTTCGCAAGCGTCGTGCCGTTGAAGGAGCCATTATGGATAGAAGCAGAATCAAAACCGTACCGAGAGCGCAGATGTCCGACGACCAGCGTTCGGTTAAGGAGACCGATTTCCGCATCGTTGCCGAGGACGCGCCGGTTATGCTGTGGTTCACCAATGCCGAAGGCAAGGTCATTTTCACTAACACCCGCTGGAAGAAATTTGTCAGCGGAGATTCCGACAGCACGCAGGTGGGCAGCGGCGCCTGGTTCGATGCTTTGCATCCGGACGATGTAAATGCCTGCATGAAAACTTTTCAGGACGCCTTCCAGCAGCGCGAATCCTTCCAGATGGAATACCGCCTGCGGCGTTCAGACGGCCAATACCGCTACGTGCACGACACCGGCGAACCGTATATCAACAAGGAAGGGAAGTTCGCCGGCTTCATCGGTTCATCCACCGACATCACCGACCGCAAGAACCATGAAATGCAGTTGCACCTGTCGCAACTGGAGCTGACGCAGCATAACCAGGAAATGCAGTTCATCAACGAGCTGAACTCCTATCTGCAGGTGTGTGTCTCGCTTGAAGAGACGCATCCCATCATCGAGTACTACGCCAAGAAGATATTCGCCGACTATACCGGGGTACTGTACCTGTTCGACGAGACCCACAGCATGGTCGAAACCGTGGCGCGCTGGGGCAGGGACGAGTGCCTGTCGCAGGAAGCGTTGTCGGCGCACGACTGCTGGGCGCTGCGCCAGGGCAAGGTGCATGTAGTGAGCGGCGTCAACGAGGGCATCGTCTGCGACCATATCGTCGGTGTATGCGCGCATGGCTATGTTTGCGCGCCGGTGATCGCCCAGGGCGAGATGATCGGCGTGCTGAGCGTGACGTTGGGCTCCGATGAGCTGGTCGGGCCGGACAAGCTGCAGACGTCGATCGAATCGCGCACGCGCCTGATTGCGATGGCCGCGGACAACCTTGGCATGGCCTTGGTCAGCCTGAAGTTGCGCGAAGAGCTGCGCAGCCGCTCGGTGCGCGACCCGCTGACCAAGCTCTTCAACCGTCGCTACCTGGAAGAAACCCTGCTGCGCGAACTGGCCAACGGCAAGCGCACCAACCAGAATCTCGGCCTGGTGATGATAGACATCGACCATTTCAAGAAATACAACGACAGGCATGGACATGACGCCGGCGATTTCGTGCTGGCGGAAATTGCCAACCTGATCCGTTCCAAGCTGCGCAGCGGCGATATCGCCTGCCGCTATGGCGGTGAGGAACTGGTACTGGTGATGCCGGGGGCGTTCAAGGACATCGCCGTGAAGCGGGCGGAGCTGATCCGCGAACTGGTCGAGAAGCACACGTTTCTTTACAAGGGGCAGGATCTGTCCGGTGTTACCGTGTCGCTCGGCGTCGCGGATTATCCGGAGGACGGCGATAACTCGACCTCATTGATGAAAGCGGCGGACAAAGCCTTGTACCGCGCCAAGGACGAGGGTCGCAACCGCGTAGTACTGGCAAGCTAGGCGGCTCTTGTGTGGCTAGTTCTACGCTGCCACAGCGTACGCACGACATGCAGCGGGTGCGGTGGTAGATAAGCGGCGATCAACATTAATCCGGCAAGCGCTGCAAATAGCCAGTCGATTTGCAGCGGCGCATGATCGCGCCGCGCCGGCTTCTGTTCCCTGATCGCGGTCATCACCGCGGGGAAGCTATCCCCACGTATGTAGCGGGCCTTGATCTCCTTGGCCAACTCCTGCAGATATTTCTCATCCAGTACGGAAAGATAGCGCTCGTAATCCTGGGTTGCCACACCGTCATCTCGCCGACCACGCGTTTCGTCCGAAACCTGGGCGATGCCGGGTTCGAGCTGATAGGTGTTTTCCGACCAGTAGCCGATCACCTTGTTGTTTTCGTCCATTTTCGGAATCGGCGTGGGTGTGTCGCTGCCTATCCCCACCAACAGCCAGCCACTGCCGCCTTGCCAGTTGGAGAGGTCCGCGCGGTTGAAGGCGTGCAGCAGCGGCGCTTCTTCGCCATCGGTGAAGAACACCACGCGCGCCGGTTCGGGCATGGCTTTCAACGCGGCCGATGCTGACAGCATGCCGAAGCCGAGACGGCTATTGCCGTGCCATGCCTGGCGCCACTCGAGGTGATCGACAGTGTCCTGGATCGCATCGAAACTGGCGCACACCTCGACCGGATGAAAAATCGTCGAGACTACGACCCCTGCGAAAAGCGCTACGCCGACGCGGGTGCCGCAAGGCATCGAGGAAATCGCGTCATGCAACAAACGGCGCGTGTAGGCGATGCGGCTGCTTTTCTTGCCGCCAAGCCGCATGTCCTCAGCGTTCATGCTTTGAGTAATATCCACGACCAGCAGGTAGGTGTGGATGTCGCGCTGTACCGGTGCGGTAGGACGAAACAAGGCGATGATCAAAAGCAGCAGCGCTGCCGTCAGGAAGGCGACATCGCGGCGACGGGACAAGCCGGCAGACAGTATGCGCAGGAGACTTGCTGTTCTGGAAGTGACTGACATTGCCCGTGATTTAACCATATTTTTATTATGGAAGGGCTGGCAAGCTTGTTGGGGGACGAGACGGGTTGATTCTGTCCGCAGCGATCCAGGAAAGACGAGGCTTGCGCTGTCTTAACCCGGATGCGAGCGGAGAAGCTTGTAGCGGTGCAGCAATCTGCGCAGCATCAGCAATGGATGCTGGGTGAAATAGGCAGCAAGCAGCAACAATCCGGCTAACCCGGCGAGTATGCGATCGATTTCCATAGGCGCGATGTCGCGTCTTGCCGGCTTGAGGCTGGTGATGGCGGTCTGCACGCCGGCAATGCTGTTCCCTTTTATGTAGTCGCTACCAATTTCTGCGGAATACTTCTTCAGGTACTCCTCATCCAGCTTGGAATACTGGCGTGAATAATCCGACTGCGCGACGCCTTCATCGCGCGCACCGAAGTTTTCCTGCGAAATCTGTGCAACGCCGGGTTGCATCTGGAAGCTTTCCGCGGACCAGTAACCGAGCAGCTTGTTGTTTTCATCGTACTTGGGGATGGGTGCACCTTTTTCGCTGCCGATACCGACCACCAGCCAGCCCTTGCCGCCCTGGAATCCGGAGAGGTCGAGCGTGTTGAAGGCATGCAGTCCGGGGGCTTCCTCGCCGTCCGTGAGGAAAACCACCTGTGCGGGTTCGCCCAGGGTGCGGGTCAGGTGCGCGATGGACTGCGCACCCTGGCGCAGACGGCTGTTGCCTGACCAGGCCATGCGCCATTCCATATGCGCGATATTGTCCTGAATGGCGTCGAAATTGCCGCAGACTTCAATGGGGCTGTACTGCAAGGCGGCGCTCGCGCCGGCGAAAAAGGCAAGGCTGACCCGCGTGCCGCAAGGCATGCCGGAGATCAGGTCATGCAACAGACGGCGCGTGTAGGCATTGCGGCTGGCCGGTTTGCCGTCCACCATCATGTCCACGGTGTTCATGCTCTGGGTGATATCCACCACCAGCAAGTAGGTGTAGATGTCGCGCTGTACTTGCACCGTGGGGCGCAGCAGTGAGACCAGCAGCAGCAGCGTTGCTCCGCCCAGCAGCGCGAAATCGCGGTGGTGCTTCAGGTAGTCGATCAATGCGCGCAGCTTGTTCACGATCAAGGAAGTCCAACCGGAATATTGCCCATGATCAGCCCCGGTGAATCCGATTCGCCCACGCCGGGAGTCGGTTCCGACGGCAGCATGGTGAGAATGCGGTCGAGGTTGTGGCGTGCATCCCAATGCGCGTTATCCAGCCGCAGCGATTGCATGTAGGCGGTCTTGGCTTGCGTCAGCAGGTAGACGGCTTCGTCGCGCACGGTGAGGTCGCGGCCGTTGATGGCCAGTCCGCGCAGGAAAAAGATGTTGCCTAGATTGTATTGCACCGCCGAGCGCTGGCTGGGCGTGCCTTTTTCCGTGAGCTGCAGGAACAGCAAGGTCGAATCCTGATAGCGTCCGCCCTTGCCAAGCCAGTAGGCGGCTGAGAATTTGGCTTCGTACGATTGGGTATCCGTGACCGGCGTTTTGCCGGCCGCGACTGCGCGATTGAAATTCTCGATCTGCCGTATGCGGTTGGCTTCCCATGCTGCTCCCGCGCCGGCCACAATGGCAGCGGCGAGCAGGATGGCCGTCAGTTTTTTTACACTCAACGCCATGTCTTGACCTCCAGTAACTTGATACCCAGCAGCGCGGCAATCATCAGCGCCGCCAGTGCGAAGCAGTGCGAAGTAAAGTCGCGCCCCGGAATCTGCTCCATGTAACGGATAGGCTTCTTTTCCTTGCGGTTGATGTCGTCGATGGCCAGCGCCAGCGATTGCGGATCATCAGCCTCGTAGGGCTGGTAACCCGAGCGCAGGGTCTTGAAATATTGGTGCAGTTCGATGGATGGTGGCAATGCCTGATCTTCCGGCGGCTTGTATTCCTCGTCGAAAATACTGACCGCACCCGGCTGGCGCAACACGATCCAGTACAAGGTGACATTCATGCGATCCAGCCAGTCGCGGATTTTTTGCTGGGCCTCGGCGCCCATGCGACCGGCACCGTCGGACAACAGTACGACCGCGCGCGAACCGGAGTCCGGCGTCTTGGCGAACATGCCCAGCGCGGTGGTGAGGCCGCTGCCGATATTGGTCTGGAACAAGCCGGGACCGCCGGCGGCGTCGATGGCGGCGCGGATCGCTTCGCGGCTCTGGGTCAGCGGCATCACGTACATCGCGGAATTGCTGAAGGTCACCATGCCGAACATGTCGTTCTTGCGCTGGTTGACGAAATCGGTGATCAGCCGCCGTGCCGCGGCTGACTTGGATTCGCCCGCGCGTCCACTGATCATCGCGCCGGAAAACGGGTCGTCCATGCTTGCGCTGCGATCGATGGTCAGCACGATCTGCGCGCCTTCGCCGATTTTTTCAGCCTGCTGCGCCGCAGTATGCGGCCCGGCGATCCCCAGGATGATGAACAGCAGCGCCAATGTGGCCAGTATCTTGAGCAGCAGCCCCATCAGGTCGGATAGCCGGTCGCGCGGCAGCATTTGCGTCCAGGAGTAGGTACGGCTATGCGTGCGCTCCAGCAACAGCGGAAGCGCGGCCAGCGGCAGCAGGAAGAGTATCCAGTAGGT
>DATHWE010000142.1:0-9248 GCA_035460905.1 Methylophilaceae bacterium
TGTGGCAAGATGCGTAATATGACCGACGGCATCATCATTCCCGACAACGAAATCGAGATTACCGCCATCCGGGCACAAGGCGCGGGCGGGCAGAACGTCAACAAAGTTTCCAGCGCAATACACTTGCGATTCGATGTTCGCCCTTCCTCGCTGCCTGATGAAATCAAGGAGCGGTTGCTCACCATGCGCGATCACCGCATTACTGCCGAAGGTATCGTCATCATCAAGGCCCAGCGCTATCGTAGCCAGGAGTTGAACCGGGAGGATGCGGTTGTGCGGCTGCATGCGTTGGTAAGCAAGGCCGCCGAAGTGCCTGTCGAGCGGCGGCCTACCCGGCCTACGCGCAGTTCACAGCGCAAGCGAGTGGAAGGCAAGGTGCAGCGCGGGCGCATCAAGGCACTGCGTGGCAAGGTGGAGGAGTCGTAGATGTCACCTGCTGAGGCCTCGTTGCCTGGTCGCGCATCGGTTAACTTCTATCACGACCTTCCGCCGCTCACCTCTTTTGCCGAAGCCACGGAAGGGCGGCTGCATGTCGACCTTCCGCACGATTGGTGGATTGTGATTGCCGACGTCGCAGGCTCGACGCAGGCGATCGAGGCTGGGGCCTACAAGAAGGTCAACACCGTGGGTGTCGCCTGCATTGCGGCGGTGACGAATGTCGATCGCGCTATCGACTTGCCGTTTGTGTTCGGCGGCGACGGCGCCACGTTTGCGATTCCTGAAATGCTGCGCGAGCGAGTAATCTCTGCATTGCGCGGCGCCCAGCGGCTTGCTCTTGCGAGTTTTGGATTAGATTTGCGCGTTGGGCTGGTTCAGGTGAGCGAACTGACAAAACAGGGATACTGGGTAAAACTGGCAAAGGTGAGGCTGTCTCCGCATGTAACACAGCCTGCATTGTCCGGCCGCGGCTGGGAGGAGGCGGAAAAGCGCGTCAAGCAGTACGGCATGCCGGGTGCATTGAAAGTGGTCGAGACGGAGGGGCCGGCACTCGCGAATTTCGAAGGATTCGAGTGCCGCTGGCAAGGCGTGCCCAGTTTTTACGATCACAAACTTTCGCTGCTGGTAGCGGCGATTTCACCAGATGCCGATACCAATCTCGCGACCTATCAGCGGTTGCTGCAGCACATCCAGGAAATCTACGGCGACGTGGAGCATTACCATCCCCTGTGTAGTCGCCGCATGCGACTGACATTCGATCCTCGCTTGCTGGCGCACGAATGGCGTGTCCGTTCGGCAGGTACGGGCTGGCGAAAACGCTGCGCTTATCTGATGCGCATGCTGCTGCAAAATCTTGCCGGCCGCATACTCTTCGCACGCAACATGGATACCGCGTCGGTCAAATGGAGCCGGTACCGCGACGAACTCGTGCAGAACTCCGACTTCCGCAAATTCGACGGTATGCTGCGCATGATCATGGACGGCAGCGAAAGCCAGGCAGCCAGCTTGCAGGCGTTTCTTGAAGAAGAGTACCGCGAGCGTCGATTGGTGTATGGGATACAGAAATCGCGCGAGGCGCTGGTGACCTGCATCGTCCAGTCCTACACCGGCAATCATCTCCATTTCGTGGATGGCAGCGACGGCGGCTATGCGCTGGCGGCGCGAGAGTTGAAACGAAGATTGCTGGAAGTACTGGGCGAGAAATAGCAAAAACAAAAAAGCGCCCCGAAAGGCGCTTTTTTGCTGAAACAGGTGGCGGAGAGAGAGGGATTCGAACCCTCGATACAGGTTTTATGCCCGTATGCTCCCTTAGCAGGGGAGTGCCTTCGACCTCTCGGCCATCTCTCCGCGAAAGGCCGTAAGGATACCCGCGCGGCCTCAAAAAATCAAACGATTATGCGGCGTTTTCCAGTTCGTATGCCTTATGCAGCACACGCACGGCCAATTCCAGATATTTTTCGTCGATGACCACGGAAATCTTGATTTCCGAAGTGGAGATCATCTGGATGTTGATGCCTTCCTCGGCCAGCGTGCGGAACATCTCGCTGGCGATGCCAACGTGCGAACGCATGCCGACGCCGACCACGGAAACCTTGGCGATCTTGTCGTCGCCGGTGATCTCGCGCGCGCCAATGTGGCCTTGCACCTTGTCCTTGAGGATGGCCAGCGCCTTGTTCAGTTCGTTTTTATGCACGGTGAAGGTGAAGTCGGTGGTGCCGTCGGCGCCAACGTTCTGGATAATCATGTCCACGTCGATGTTGGCATCGGCGATCGGGCCCAGGATTTGATAGGCAATGCCGGGACGGTCGGGCACGCCGAGTACGGTGACCTTGGCTTCGTCGCGGTTGAATGCGATGCCGGAGATGATGGGTTGTTCCATGTTGTCTTCTTCCTCGAATGTAATCAGCGTGCCATCGCCTTCCTCTTCAAAGCTGGAAAGCACGCGCAGTTTTACCTTGTATTTGCCGGCGAACTCGACCGAGCGGATTTGCAGCACCTTGGAGCCCTGACTCGCCAGCTCCAGCATTTCCTCGAAAGTAATGGTGCTGAGACGACGCGCTTCGGGGACGATGCGCGGGTCGGTGGTGTAAACGCCGTCGACGTCGGTGTAAATCTGGCACTCATCGGCTTTTAAAGCCGCTGCCAGTGCTACGCCTGTAGTATCCGAACCGCCCCGGCCTAGAGTGGTGATGTTGCCGTGCTCGTCCACGCCCTGGAAACCGGCGACCACGACCACATGACCGGTGTTAAGGTCGTTGCGAATATTTTCTTCGTCGATGCTGAGAATGCGGGCTTTGTTGAAGGCGTCGTCGGTCAGGATGCGCACCTGCGCGCCGGTGTAGCTCTTGGCCTTGATACCCATGTCCATCAGCGCCATCGCGGTCAGCGCGATGGTGACCTGCTCGCCGGTGGCGACCATCGCGTCCAGTTCGCGCGGATCCGGCTCCGGCATGATTTCCTTGGCGAGGCCGATCAGGCGGTTGGTTTCGCCCGACATCGCGGAGACCACCACTACCACCTGATGCCCAAGTGCCTTGTAGCGCGCCACGCGGCGAGCAACATTACGAATGCGTTCCGGATTGGCGACGGAAGTGCCGCCGTATTTCTGTACGATAAGTGCCATAAATTAAGTGATCAGTCGTTAGTCGTTAATTGAAGTCTAGGACAGTTTTTCGGTTACCCAACCCGTCACGCCGGCCAGAGCTTGCGGCAGTTTGCTTGCATCGGTGCCGCCTGCCATCGCCATATCCGGTTTTCCGCCGCCCTTGCCGCCCACCTGCTGGGCGACGAAGTTCACCAGCTCGCCAGCCTTGATCTTGCCCGTCTGGTCGGCAGTGACGCCGGCCGCCAGGCTGACCTTGCCGTCGTTGACCGAGGCCAGCACGATTGCGGCGGATTTGAGTTTGTCCTTGAGTTTGTCCATGGTCTCGCGCAATGCGTTCGCATCGGCACCTTCGAGTGTTGCAGCCAGCACCTTGATGCCAGCCACGTCCACGGCTTGGCCGAGGAGGTCGTCGCCCTGGCTGGAAGCCAGCTTGGACTTCAGTCGCGCCAGTTCTTTTTCCAGCGCCTTGACGTTGTCCATCACCTGCGCGATCTTGGTCGGCAGCTCATGTGCCGGTGCCTTGAATTCGCTCGCGGCCTGGGACAGCAAAGCTTGCTGCGCCTGCACCAGCTTGAGCGCACCTTCGCCAGTGGTCGCTTCCACACGGCGCACGCCGGCGGCTACGCCGGACTCGCCGATGATCTTGAAAAAGCCGATGTCGCCGGTACGGCTGACGTGCGTGCCGCCGCATAGTTCGCGGGAAGATCCGATATCCAGCACGCGGACTTCATCGCCGTATTTCTCACCGAACAGCATCATCGCGCCGGTTTTCTGGGCCGACTCGATATCCATCACGCGCGCTTCTGTCGCGGCGTTTGCGAGGATTTCGGCGTTGACGATCTGCTCTACCTTGCGGATTTCGGCGTCCGTCATCGGTGCGTTGTGCACGAAGTCAAAACGGGTCTTGTCGGCATCGACCAGCGAACCCTTCTGCTGCACATGTTCGCCCAGCACTTCACGCAGCGCCTTGTGCATCAAATGAGTAGCGGAGTGGTTGCGCATCGTCGCGGCCCGCGCCTGTGTATCGACACGGGCAGTAATCGAATTGCCAACGACGAGCTTGCCGGTCTTGAGCACGCCGTGATGACCGAACACGCTGGCCTGGATTTTCTGCGTATCTTCGACCGCGAAAATGCCGTTCTCGCCGCGCAGTTCGCCGCGATCTCCGACCTGGCCGCCGGATTCGGCATAGAACGGCGTGTGGTCGAGCACGATGACGCCGATGTCGCCTTCGTTCAGTTCCGTGACAGCAATGCCGTCCTTGTATAGCGCCAGCACATTTGCGGCTGCTTCCAGTTTTTCATAGCCGTGGAAGGTGGTCGGCTGGCCGTCGTATTCCAGGTTGGCAGCCATCTTGAACTTGCCGGCAGCGCGGGCCTGTTCCTTCTGGCGCGCCATGGCGGCGTCGAATGCCGCGGAATCGACCGTGACATTCCGCTCGCGGCAAATGTCGGCGGTGAGGTCCAGCGGAAAACCGTAGGTGTCATGCAGCTTGAATGCGGTCTCGCCGTTGAATACGGTATTGCTGGCGGCAGCCATGCCGGCCAGCTCGGTTTCGAGGATTTCCATGCCGTGGGCGATGGTCTCGAAGAAACGTTCTTCTTCCTGACGCAGCACGTCCATGACGCGCTTTTCGCCCGTCTTGAGCTCGGGGTAGGCCTCACCCATCTCGGCCACCAGATCCGGCACCATCTTGTGGAAGAACGAGGCACGCGCGCCCAGCTTGTAGCCGTGGCGGATCGCGCGGCGGATGATGCGGCGCAGCACGTAGCCGCGGCCTTCGTTGCCGGGGATGACGCCGTCGGCGATGAGGAATGAGCAGGCGCGGATATGGTCGGCCAGCACTTTCAGCGACGGACTGTCGAGGTCGGCGCACTTCGTTTCGCGTGCGGCAGCGGCAATCAGCGTCTGGAACAGGTCAATCTCGTAGTTGGCATGCACGCCCTGCAGCACAGCCGCAATGCGCTCCAGGCCCATGCCGGTATCCACGGACGGCTTGGGCAGCGGATGCATCACGCCGGCCTCGTCGCGGTTGAACTGCATGAACACGTTGTTCCAGATTTCGATGAAGCGGTCGCCGTCTTCATCAGGACTGCCGGGAGGGCCGCCGGGGATGTGCGCGCCGTGGTCGTAGAAGATTTCGGTGCAAGGGCCGCACGGTCCGGTGTCGCCCATCATCCAGAAGTTGTCCGAGGCGTAGCGTGCGCCCTTGTTGTCGCCGATGCGGATGATGCGCTCGATGGGAACGCCGATTTCCTTGGCCCAGATGTCATAGGCTTCGTCGTCTTCGGCGTAGACCGTGACAGTCAGCTTGTCGGCGGGAATCTTGAATACGATGGTGAGCAGCTCCCAGGCGTACTGGATCGCGTCGCGCTTGAAGTAGTCGCCGAAGCTGAAGTTGCCCAGCATCTCGAAGAATGTATGGTGGCGTGCGGTGTAGCCGACGTTTTCCAGGTCGTTGTGCTTGCCGCCGGCGCGTACGCATTTCTGGCTGGATGCGGCGCGGGAATAAGGACGCTTGTCGAAGCCGAGGAATACGTCCTTGAACTGGTTCATCCCGGCGTTGGTGAAAAGCAGGGTGGGGTCGCCCGCCGGCACCAGCGAACTGGAAGCGACTACGGTGTGGCCCTTGGAGGCGAAAAAGTCGAGAAATGCCTGACGTATCTGTTTGCTGTTCATCTGTGTCTTTAATGTTACGCAGGCGTTATCGCCTGCAAAGTCTTACTCGTCATCCGGTTCGCCGCGTAGCACGCTCTTGATCGTATCCATGCCGAAGCCCCGGCTTTGCAGGAATCTTGCCTGCTTCGCCCAGTCCTCGCGGCTGTCGGGTTGTGCGCCGAATTTCTTGCGCCATAAATTGCGAGCGGTTTCAAGCTCTTCACTTCGTACTTCTTTTACTGCTTTATCGACCAGCTCTTCGGCAACACCTTGCGCGCGCAGTTCGTGCGCAACTTTCAGACTGCCGTATTTGCCCTTGCGCGCATGCACCATCTGGTCGACATAGCGCACATCGGAGATCCAGCCGCGCTTGCTGAACTCATCCAGCAGGCCCTCGAGGTCTTCTTCTCCCGCGTAGGGCAGTAGCTTGCGGTGTAATTCCTGACGCGAATACTCGCGCCGGGTGAGATAACCCAGCGCGCGCTCCCGCAGGTTAGGCGTCGCTTTCCTCATCCATCACCGGCGCAACTTGCAATACAGCGGCTTTGCTGGAGTGCGCACGAATCTTTCCTTCGATTTCCTTGGAAACTTCCGGATGTTCCTTGAGGTATTCGCGGGCGTTGTCCTTGCCTTGGCCGATTTTTTCGCCCTTGTAGCTGTACCAGGCACCGGATTTCTCGACCAGTTTCAGGTTGACGCCCATTTCGATGATTTCGCCTTCGAGCGAAATGCCTTCGCCATACAGGATATCGAATTCCGCCTGCTTGAACGGAGGCGCGACCTTGTTCTTGACGACCTTGACGCGGGTTTCGGAGCCGATGACTTCGTCGCCCTTCTTGATCGCGCCGGTGCGACGGATGTCGAGGCGCACCGAGGCATAGAACTTGAGCGCATTGCCGCCGGTGGTGGTTTCCGGGTTGCCGAACATCACGCCGATCTTCATGCGGATCTGGTTGATGAAAATCACCAGCGTGTTGGCGCGCTTGATGTTGGCGGTGAGCTTGCGCAAGGCCTGCGACATCAGACGAGCTTGCAGGCCCATGTGAGAGTCGCCCATTTCGCCTTCGATTTCGGCCTTGGGGGTCAGTGCGGCGACAGAGTCGACCACGACGACGTCAACCGAACCGGAACGTACCAGCATGTCGCAGATTTCCAGTGCCTGTTCGCCGGTATCGGGTTGGGAGATCAGCAGGTCGCCGACGTTCACACCCAGTTTTTGCGCATATTGCGGATCGAGTGCATGTTCGGCATCAATAAAGGCCGCAACGCCGCCGAGCTTCTGCATTTCGGCAATGACTTGCAGGGTCAGCGTGGTCTTGCCGGACGATTCCGGACCGTAAATTTCAACGATGCGGCCGCGCGGCAAGCCGCCGACGCCGAGAGCGAGATCGAGGCCGAGCGAACCGGTCGAAACGACTTCGAGATCCGGTGCGACGTTGCCGTCGCCCATGCGCATGATGGAGCCTTTGCCGAACTGTTTTTCGATTTGCGACAGGGCTGCGGCCAGCGCTTTGCTCTTGTTTTCGTCCATCTCGAATCCTCTGCTCTGAAAAATCATGAATTATTTCATAAATCAGGAGGTAAGGTAAGGATGGTTCTGCCCCATTGCTCGGGATTTGACGCCTAGGCACGCTGTCTGGCGATTGCCAGCTGTATTCGCCGTTCGGCGATGGACTGCGCCAGTTGCCGCGTCAGGTCGCCGAGCGGATCGCCGCCCATGGCTTCAGCGGTTTCGATGGTTTTCTTGAGTTTGTAAGTACTGGCTTTTTGTTGCGCCTTGAGTTCCTGTTGCGCTTCTCCGAGGCGGCGACGCAGTTGGGCGATGCGGCGTATCGTTTTTACGATGCGGGAGGCTACGTCCTCGCCTTCGATGGCTTCCGGATCGTGGCCAAACTCCCTGATCAATGTTTCGATGGCTCTCATATCACCGCGTTCGTAGGCGCGATTGACCCGCGACATCAGCTCGGTGCGGCGCAGACGTTCGGATTCGGTTGTGGCGCGGTCGGGGTGCATCAAGCGGGTGGCCTTGCGATAGAGCTGCTTGAGTTCAGGTGTCGTGTCGGGCGGCGGTTCGGGTCGTGCGCCGACCAGTCCGGCTTCCTCGGCGGATTTTTCGGCACGGGCCTGGGCGGTTTGGGCCTGGGTCTGGGCAACAGGGTCGCCGGGGGCGTGCAGCATGCGTTCATAGGCAATCTGCGCGTCGAGCTCGTCCAGCTCGGCATACAGGCGGCCGACGGCTTCGTAGTAACGGTGGCGGAAACGCTCGGTTTCAGTCTTGGCGACTTCGAGCGCCAGTTCGGCCTGGGCGACTTGCTCCTCGAGTTCGGATTGCTCGGATTCCAGGCGCTGGAGCTCCTGTTCCTCGGGCAGTGCCAGCAAGTTGTCGTCGGGTTCAGTAGCCATCGAATTCGTGCATCTGGCCGAGCTGCCATTGCGCCTCGGCATGTCCTTGTTTTGCCGCTTTGCGGTACCAGAACGTTGCCGCATCGCCATCCTTCGGCACGCCGTTACCCTCTTCGTACATCGTGCCCAGTTTGAACAGGCCTTCCTTGTCGTCCTGCGCGGCGGCTTGCCCGTACCAGTGCAGGGCCTCTTCATGGCGCCCGTTCATGCGATAGAAATCGCCCAGCCAGCACTGCAGGAAAGGCCCGCCCTGCGCGGCGGCTTGTCCCATCCATTCCAGCGCATCCTCGTTGCGGCTGGCATCGCCGTCGCAATCGTATATGCACAGACCCAGCGCCCACATGCCGCGCCGGTCGCCCCATTCGGCGGCCTTGCGATACCAGGCTTCGGCCTCTTTGAAATTCTGCGCAACGCCGTGGCCGTTTTTGTACATGTCGCCCAGGTCGCGCCAGCGTTCTACATCATTGTCGGTCTGCCGCGCCAGGCTCCATTCGAATGCCAGCTGCGCCAGATGCTGTGATTGGGCGAGGTCTTCCTCGGCCCTGCGCCCGGCGCGGATCAGTACCGAAAGCGGATAATAAGCCTGTTCGTATTGCTCGTCTGCCAGCTGGCGGAACGTAGCCAGAGCTGAAGCAATGGCCGGGTTGCCCAGTTGCCAGTTGCCAAACGCAGTTTCACGATCGAATACCGTGCGTGCCACGCGGTAACGCTCGTCCTGTCTGGTCCGGTTGGTGCTGTTGACCAGATTGGATGGTTTCCTTCGTTGTTCTTTATTCCGATCGCGTTGAGCAAATTCAGCTTCGCACTCCTTGGTGAAGCGGATCGCATGGGGCTTCACGCCATCGCCGAATTTCTCGATGACTTCCCGGAAAAACATTTTGACGAAGTCGTTGTAGGCCAGATTCCGGAGCAGCAACGGACGGGCTATTTCGAGGAATTGCGGGCGTGCTTTCAGGTAAATTTCTTCGTCGAGCGTTTCCCGGTTGGCGTTCAGCGCAGCCAGGCCGCGTTCGATCAGACTGTCGTCGTCCGACGGCAGCGCCAGATCGTGGCGGGTAGAGGTTCTGGCGGGAAGCTGCTCGTACATCGGTCAGGGCTGCGAGCGGAAGGCTGGGAAAGAGTAGAGGGCTGGATTCAGGCAATG
>DATHWE010000143.1:0-5437 GCA_035460905.1 Methylophilaceae bacterium
TGCTTGAGTGCCAGGCCGGCGCGGGGTGAGAGGCCATTGATGTAACGAGGCGATTTTCGGGTGTAATCGAGCAGTGCCTGCAGATAATCCAGCAGCGGTTCCGAAACGTGAATGCCATGCACTGCATCCTGCAATTTCATCAGGGTGGCTGCGTCGATGACGGGCTGCAATTCGCCGAAGTGCTCGCGGCCGCCACGGCTCATCAGGAGGTTGCGCTCGGAGCGCATATCCGGATAACCCAGTTCGATGCGCATCAGGAAGCGATCGAGTTGCGATTCCGGTAGCGGAAAGGTGCCGATATGGCTTACCGGGTTCTGCGTTGCAATCACGAAAAACGGTTCCGGCAGCGTACGGGTTTCGCCTTCGATGGTGACCTGGCGCTCTTCCATTACCTCCAGCAGCGCGCTTTGCGTCTTGGGCGTGGCGCGATTGACTTCGTCCGCCAGCAGTACGTTGGTAAACACCGGTCCTGGATGGAACTTGAATGTGGTTTCATTGCGGTCATAAACTGAAACGCCGAGGATGTCGGCCGGTAGCAGGTCGCTGGTGAATTGCACGCGGCGAAACTCCAAACCTAATACTTGCGCGATCACGTGCGACAGCGTCGTCTTGCCCATGCCGGGCAGGTCCTCAATCAACAGGTGGCCGCGTGCCAGGATGCAGGCCAGTGCCAGCCGAATCTGGTGGTCCTTGCCGAGGATGATCTGGTTGGCGGCGGCGAGGATGCGTTGCGTGGTGTCGTTCATTCGTATTCTTGAGTGATCCATAGGTTGATGAGTTCGCGCGCTGCCAGGGCGACTTCGCTCGCAGTCAGGCCGTGCGGGCCGATGCCTTCGGCAACCAGGGCGTCTGCAGCGGCACCGTGCAGATAGGTGCCGAGCAAGGTGGCCTGGTCCAGTTCCATGCCTTGTGCGGCCAGCCCGCCGATGATGCCGGCCAGCGTGTCGCCCATGCCGGCGGCGGCCAGGCCGGGATTGCCGCTGGCGTTGATAAACCATTGCCCGTCTGGCATTGCGATGACGGTGCCGGCGCCCTTGAGCAGGACAATTGCCCAATATTTTTCGGAAATTTGAAGTGTGCTAGCGATGCGATCGGCTTGCACATCGGCCACGCTGCAGGCCAGCAGTGCCGCAGCCTCGCCGGGATGCGGCGTGAGCAAGGTCGTGTGCTCACGCGCTGCAAGCGCTTGGCGTAACTCCGTATTTTCCGCGAGCAGGACGAGTGCATCGGCGTCCAGCACCAAGGGGGCGGGATAGTGCAATGCGCGGTGCAACGCGGCCTCGGCGTGGGCTGAGCGGCCGAGACCCGGCCCGGCGACGAGGGCCGTCAGGTGATTGAGATCAAGTAGGGATTTGCCGTCACGTAGCATCAGCTCGGGCTGAACAGGATCGACGGCCGGCGCATCTTCAGTCAGCAGGCCCGCATACACGCGTCCCGCCCCTATCAGCAATGCGGCACGAGCAGCCAGCAAAGTCGCGCCGACCATGGTCGTGTCGCCGCCCAGCACGCCGATGCTGCCGTTGCTGCCTTTGTGGCTATTGCGCAGGCGTGGTGCGGGCAGGGCGGGGATTTCGTTCAGCAGCCAGCCTTGCGGATGCGCAACTGCGCCGGTATCGACGCCAAGGTCAGAGAAATGCACGATTCCGGCGCAATCGACACCGTCCAGCGTGAACAGCCCCGGTTTCAGCCCGAGGAATGTGAGCGTGTGATCGGCGATGACGGCTTCGCCCAGCATGCGCCCGGTGTTGGCGCACAACCCGCTGGGGATGTCGATGGCGAGCACCGGTGCTTCCATGGCGTTAATCTGGCGCACGAGATCGGGATAGTTGCCATGCAGCGGTTTGGCAAGGCCGATGCCGAAAAGGCCATCGATAATCAGGTCGTAGGTTGTTTCAGGCAAAGTAGAAAGCAGCTCGCCGCCTGCATCGAGCCAGGCGCGATAGGCTGCTGCGGCATCCGGCGGCATTCGGTCAGGATCGCCGGTATAAAACACATCGACATGCAACCACCAGGATTTGAGATAACGTGCGGCAACGAGAGCATCACCGCCGTTATTGCCGGGCCCGGCGACGATGAGGATGGAGTAGGCTTCGTCCGGCAGCAGCTCCTTCGCCAGCGTTGCGACAGCCAGCCCGGCTTTTTCCATCAGCCCGGCGGTGCCGTGCACCTGTTCGATGGCGCGTATCTCGCTGGTGCGAAAGAGCGGCGGAGTCTTCATTGGCTGTTGCCGCGTCCGTTGCCGAGGGTCTGGGAGAAGCGCACGATCCCGAAGGTGAGGGCCAGCATCAATGCACCGCCTACCCACATCATCAGGTCCTCCAATGTCGGGGAGGCGTCCTGCACCGGCAGCACGATGATCTTGCGCACCATGACCACCAAGGCGACTTCGATGAAGGTTTCCACCTCAAGTTTGCTGCCGCGCAGGTAACGGATTTCGGCGGTGATCAGCGCCGAGATGATCCACAGCAGCATCAGGGTGCCCAAGGCATGCAGAAAGCCGTGCACCAGGTTGTGCGCACTGGCCGCCTGCCGCACATCCTGCCAGAACAGCCAGGTGAACATCAGCACTGACATCGCCAGTGCCAGCCCGATGATGATATGGGCGATGCCGTTCAGCCAGACCATGGCCTTCACGGTAAAGCGGTTGATGACGTTGAGCTCCTGCGGGAAATGTTCTTGTGTCATGCCTGGCTTTCTGTTTCGTTAAAACGAATAGATGACTTTACCCTTAATGGCCGTTTCAGGTACATACCCCCAATACCGGCTATCGTTCGAATGATCCCGGTTGTCGCCCATGACGAAATGCATTTTCTCAGGCACCGTCATTGTGAATTCGTTGCCTTGGATATCGCGATCATTTTGTATGCTCCAGCTGGCTGCATCGAAGGATTCAGTAAATATATCGTAATGGTGTGTTTGGGCGAATCGATCGGACTGACTGGATAGCAACACCGGCTTGCCATTGATCAGCAACTTCTTTGAGCGATATTCGATGGTATCCCCGGGGAGTCCGATGACGCGTTTGAGGTAATCCATGGATGGATCCCGGGGAAATGAGAACACGATGGCATCGCCTCTATTCAGTTGGGCGCTCGGTGCTGTTCGATACACTTTTATGCCATAGGCGCCGTAATTCCCGAATCCGAATTTTGAAATGATGATCTGGGCGTCGCGCTTGAATGTGGGCTCCATGCTGGTGCTGGGCAACCTGTAGGGCTCATAAAAAAATGATCGAACAAGGAATACGGGCGCGCAGATGGCCAGATAGATCAGCAGTATTCCATACCAATGGCTGTACCACGGACGCACGGCCGACTCTTGGTAATGTTTGGCGATCCAGAAGGTATGCGCCGAAGAAATGATAACAATGGTCAGGTTGAGCATGCCCAGAAACGATATCGTATCTTTGCTTGCTTCAAGCAGAATGAAACCTGTCAGTACGGTAAAAACGCTAAACAGAAAATAAAAAATGGCCCATTTTGCATTGCCCGCATAGAGCATCCCGGAAGGGGAAAGAAGCAAGCCTAAAGCCAATGCAAGCCAACGATTCGGTTTCCAGCTCATTGCTTGCCTTTCTTATTGGTTTTTAATGCCGCGCCAATATATTGTATGCGCTCAAGCACCCCAAGGCGGATTCCCCTGTCCCAGGGTCTCCCACAAATGTTCCACCATGGCCTTGATGCGCGCCGCGCGCCGGGCCGCGGGTAAATAGACGGCGTAGACGTTGATCGGCGGCATCGGGTAATCCTGCAGGATGGGCACCAGCTTGCCGCTGCGCAGTTCGTCGCAGATCAGGAAGGTCGGCAGCATGTCGATGCCGAGCCCGTGCACGGCGGCAAGGCGGCTCATGTCGCCGCTGTTGGTGCCGATGCTGCCTTTGACCTGTACGTGGTATTCGCGGCCGTCGCGTTCGAACTTCCAGATGTTGATGTTGGGCGAGTAGCTGTAGGTGAGGCAATTGTGCTGGCGCAGGTCTTCTGGGTGTTGCGGTGTGCCGTGCCGTTCGAGGTAAGCGGGTGAGGCGCAGCAGACCAACTGCACGGGTGCCAGCTTGCGCGCGATCAGGCTGGTCTTGAGGTCGCCGGTGATGCGCACTGCCATGTCGATGCCATCTTCCACCAGGTCTACGATGCGATCCGAAAAACTCAGTTCCAGATGCAGGTCGGGATAGCGTTTGCAAAACTCTGGAATGGTCGGAGCGATGTACTGAAGACCGAAGCTCGTAGGCAGGCTGATGCGCAGCATGCCGCGCGGCTGGCTTTCGGAGGTGGCGGCCTGGGCTTCGGCTTCCTCGACGTCGGCGAGGATGGAGCGGCAGCGATCGTAATAATTGGTGCCGATCTCGGTCAGGTTGAGCCGCCGCGTCGAGCGCTGCAGCAATTGCGCACCGAGGTGCTTCTCCAGTTCCGCGACATGGCGCGATGCCGCCGTCGCGGAAAGATGCAATTGCTCGGCGGCGCGCGCGAACGAGCCGGTTTCAACCACGGTCGTGAAGACGCGCATTGCTTGTAGTCTGTCCACAGTTCACTCCTTCACCCTATCAATTGTCCCGAAAAGTGGGATTAATAATTTATGAATGTCATATTTATCCCGGTTTAAGAAATTGTCAAACTGCAGGGCATGAAGAAGGATAGTAATTATCTCAATCGGCTGCCTGCGTTATTCGTGCCCCATGGCGCGCCGACCTTTGCGCTGGACCCCGGTGAAGCCGGTGCCGCGCTGGCCGATTTTGCGCGGGAGATCGTGCGGCCCAAGGCGGTGCTGGTGATTTCAGCGCATTGGGACACCGAGCTGCCTACGTTCAGCGCCGCCTGCCGCCCGCAGACCATCCATGATTTTTACGGTTTTCCGCAACAGTTGTATGCGATCCGCTATCCGGTGTGCGGTGCGGTGGCTTGGGCGATGGAGGCGCGCACCCTGCTTGAAGAAGCCGGGTTCGCTGTCGCTCTCGACCCGCAGCGCGGGCTGGATCACGGTGCCTGGGTCCCGTTGCGGATGATGTACCCGGACGCCTCGGTGCCGGTGGTGGCGATGTCCGTGCAGAGCCGTCTCGGCCCCAGGCATCATTACCGCCTGGGGCAGGCATTGGCGCCGTTGCGCGATGCCGGCGTGTTGATCGTTGCTTCCGGCAACCTGACGCACAACTTGGGGCATATCGGTGCGGGGCGTCCGGGGAGCCCAGTTTCGCTGGATTATGTGCCTGCGTTCCAGCAGTGGTGGCGTGAGCAAATTGAAGCAGGCGATATCGAAAGTCTGCTGGATTACCGCACGAAGGCCCCCGGCGCGGTCGAGGCGCACCCGACGGAGGAGCACTTGCTGCCATTTTTTGTGGCACTGGGGGCGGGCGGAGAGCGGTTTGCGCCACAAGCTGTCTACAGCGGTGTCGAGTACGGCATGTTGGTCATGGACAGTTACGCGTTCTGGCCGGAAGGACATG
>DATHWE010000144.1:0-2190 GCA_035460905.1 Methylophilaceae bacterium
AATCTTCCGGAGTCCGCCATTCGGCATCCGCTGATGGAAACCATTTGGAAAGGCATAGACCCAACGCAGGTCTGGGATTGCCATACCCACCTCGTCGGTTCCGGCGACTCGGGTAGCGGCGCGTGGTTCAGCCCCGACATGGACAGCCTGTGGCATCCGCTGCTGCGCCTGCAAAAGCTGTTCTACATGAACGCCGGCTGCATGCACGATGCGCCAGGAAAAATGGATGCGAGCTACATCGAGCGCCTGCACAACCTGCTTGACGGCATGCGCCCCGGCTGCAAGGCGATGCTGCTGGCCTTCGACTGGCGGCACGACACGAATGGCAAGCCCATTCCAGAACATTCCATTTTTCACATCCCCAACGCCTACGCCGCAGAGATGGCGCGCCGCCATCCGACCTATTTCGAGTGGGTCGCATCCATCCACCCTTATCGACCGGATTGCGTGGAAGCATTGGAGCAAGCCGTCAAAGACGGTGCCCGGGCCATCAAGTGGCTGCCTTCGGCGATGGGTATAGATCCGGCATCAAAGCGTTGCGACAGGTTCTACGATGCGCTGGCCGCGAGCGGCCTGCCCATCATCAGTCATGCCGGCCGTGAGCTGGCCGTACAAGGCGGCGATCAGAACGACGGTAACCCACTGAAACTGCGCCGCGCCATGGATCGCGGCGTGCGTGTAGTGATTGCCCATTGCGCCTCGGACGGCGACGACGTGGATTTGGACAAAGGCAAGAACGGCCCGCGCGTGAAAAGCTTCGAGTTGTTCGCGCGCCTGATGGACGAGCCTCGCTATGAGAAATTGGTTTACGCCGACATTTCTGCGCTTACCCAGCTCAACCGCGCCTGGGCGCTGAAAACCGTCATGCAGCACGGCGAATGGCACAACCGCTTGCTGAACGGTTCGGACTACCCGTTGCCGGGCGTGATGCCGTTGTTTTCCGCCGGCGACATGGCCGAGATGGGGCTGCTGGACGAAGCAACCGTGCCGTGGCTCAAGGAAGTGCGGGCGCACAACCCGCTGTTGTTCGATTTTGCGCTCAAACGCCTATTGAAGCTGGACGGTCAGACTTTTCCCATATCGGTGTTTGAAACCCGCAAGTTTTTTGAAATGGCCGTGTAGGTCGAGCAGACAGACCAAATGCCCAAGTCGCCAGCATAAGCAACTTACCAAGGGAGTAACAATGACCAATAACAACCTTCTCTCGCGCGGCATGATCGCTGTACTGGTCGCGCAATTTCTTTCCGCACTGGCCGACAACGCACTGCTGTTCGCGGCAATTGCGCTGCTCCAGGCACACGCCGCGCCGAGTTGGCAGACGCCTCTGCTGCAAGCGGCTTTCGTGATCGCCTTCATCTTCATGGCGCCTTTTGTCGGGCCGCTGGCCGATGCTTTCCCCAAAGGTCGCGTGATGCTGGTCGCCAATACGATGAAATTCGGCGGCGCAGCCGCCATGCTGCTTGGGCTGCATCCGCTTATCGCCTACAACCTCGTGGGCCTGGGCGCAGCGGCTTATTCGCCGGCCAAGTACGGCATTCTTTCCGAGCTGGTCGGCCAGGAAAGACTGGTCAAAGCCAACGGCTTGATCGAAGGCTCAACCATCGTTGCCATCCTGCTGGGCGCAGTGGCGGGCGGAAAACTGGCGGCGACGTCGGTGACGACGGCATTGATCGTCATCTGCGCCTGTTACCTGCTGGCCGCAGGCGCGAATGCGCTGATACCGCGCCTGCCGATAGCGCACCCGTTGACGCATTTCTCACCGCGGGTGCTGGCGCGTGATTTCTGGGCAGGGGTGCGCACGCTGATGCGCAATCGCGATGCGCGCTTCTCGCTGCTCGGCACCAGTGTGTTCTGGGGCGCCGGCTCTACGCTACGCCTGTTGCTGGTGGCCTGGGTGCCGGTAGCGCTGGGCATCGTCGATCTCAGCATGCCGGCCAACCTGAGCGGCGCAGTCGCCATCGGTATCGCTTTCGGCGCGGCGGGCGCAGCCAGCTTCGTCAGCCTGGACAAGGTCAACCGCGCGCTGCCTGCTGGCATCCTGCTCGGCATCATCATCCTGCTCTTCGCGCAAGTGACCAACATTTACATCGCCATCGCGCTGCTGGTGCTATTAGGTGCATGCGGCGGCTTTTACGTGGTGCCGCTCAATGCCCTGCTGCAAGAGCGCGGCCATGAAACCGTCGGTGCCGG
>DATHWE010000145.1:0-26733 GCA_035460905.1 Methylophilaceae bacterium
GATCCGGACGCCGGCATCCGCATGCGCCTGCATTTGAAATGGATGGTCGGCGGGACACTGATCACCGCCGTCACCGTCGCCTGGCAACCGGCCTTTGCCTGGGTCGGGCTGGCCGTTCTCGCGTTTCCTCTGGCGGCCATCCTCGAAGCCTGGCTGCGACTTTATCGTCACCGCATTTTTGCGCTCCATGGCGCTATACCTTCGCTGGCCGCCGCGCTGCTCGGCTATCTGATGGTGCTGGCACTCGGTGCCGCGAACGGCTATTTCCATGGCGGATACACCCCGGTCGCGGCGTTCATCGTCGCTTTCCTGATGCCGCTGGTTACCGGAGCTGTCAGCTACCTGCTGCCGCTGTGGCTACGGCCGGGAAAACAGACCGAATGGCATCAGGCAATGCGCAGGAGTATGGGGTTTGCCAGCAGTGCCCGCGCACTGATCCTGCTTGTTGGAGGACTGATGGCAGGCTTGGGGATAGAAGCCGGGTGGGCTCTTACGCTATTCGCCGTGGGCACATTCGTCATCCAGGTCATCCTTGCGCTGGCCTTGGCCCCGCAGATCGCGAAATAGCTGCAACAAGGCGTGCGAACTCACGCGCCTCCCGGCAGTCAAAACCGGCGTGTAGGTATCCGGATGACCCAGGAAATTGGGGCGCCATATCCAACCGTCACAGCCATGTGAAACACACGCTTCCGGATGGCGACCAACCCCGGCTTTCCCTCGAGGTCGTACGGCGACCGCATTTTTCGTGGAGGGAACAACCATGTCATTATCAATCAAGCATTGGCAAGACCCGCTGAACCTCGTGCTCGGCCTGTGGCTGATCGCCTCGCCCTGGGTGCTGTCCTACTCAGCAGAAACGTACGCAACCTGGAATGTCGTCATCATCGGCAGCCTGGTCGTCCTGCTCGCAGCTTCCGAGATATTCATGCTCATGGCGTGGGAAGAATGGACGAGCGTGGCAATGGGCGTGTGGTTGATGGTATCCCCATGGATCCTGGGCTTCAGCGACATCACGATGGCAATGTGGAACGCCGTGATTACAGGCCTCGTCGTCGCGCTGCTCGCACTGTGGGTCATTGGAACCGACAAGCAGATCCGCGGCGGCGGATGGTGGCATCCTGTCGCGTAAACGACATAGTGAAAGAAAAAGGGGACAGCTCAGCCTGTCCCCTTTTTCTTGTGTTTTTTATCAGAACCGCGGGAAGTTTCTCAAGGCAGGCTATGCAGCCCTTCTAGCAGCTCTTGCGCTTCGCCGTTAATGATTCTTTGCGAGTTCTTGTCATTCCTGAACACAAGGGGCTGGGGCTGGGACGCCAACTGCGAATTCCTGGCATCCTCGATGGCCTTGAGGATCAAGTCGTGCTGTGGTGATTTGGAGCAAACCGGGTCGGCCTGTTCGGCGTCTCCAGTCAACAGATAGGTCTGGCAACGGCAGCCACCCAGGTCTTTCTCCTTATCCGGGCAGGTGCGGCACGGCTCTTTCATCCAGTCATCGCCGCGGTATTTGTTGAAAGCCGGAGACTCGTTCCAGATCCATTCAAGTTCAGCGCCGCTGCTGACATTCGGAAATTCCAGTCCGGGCAGGGACCGGGCCGAATGGCAAGGCAGCACATCGCCATTGGCGGTCACGATCATGAACACTTCACCCCAGCCGTTCATGCACTTCTTGGGACGGCCGGCGTAGTAATCCGGCACCACAAAGAATACTTTCATCTTGTTGCCGACACGCTCACGGAACTTGTTGGTGATTGCCTCGGCTTTTTCCAGTTGCTCCTGGGTTGTCATCAACTGGGCACGGTTCAGCAGCGACCAGCCGTAATACTGGGTGTTGGCCAGTTCCACATAGTCGGCACCGATCTCCTCGGCCATGTCGAGGATTTCGCCGATATGCTCGATGTTGTAGCGGTGAATCACCACATTGAGCACCATGGGGTAATCGTATTCCTTGATCATGGCCGCCACCTTCTTTTTCAGCTCGAAGGTGTTGGTGTCGGTGATGAAGTTGTTGATTTCCTTGGTGATGTCATGCATCGACAACTGAATGTGATCCAGCCCGCCGCGCTTGAATTCGGCGATGCGTTTTTCTGTCAGGCCGACCCCGGAGGTAATCAAATTGGTGTAATAACCCAGGTGCCCGGCTTCCGCGACAATCTCTTCAATATCGTCGCGCAGCAGCGGCTCGCCACCGGAGATGCCCAGCTGCAGCGCCCCCATCTTGCGTGCATCGCGCAACACCTTGATCCACTGTTCGGTTGAAAGCTCATTCTGCGTGTGCTTGACGTAATCCGTCGGGTTGTAGCAGAACGCGCAGTGCAACGGGCAGCGATAAGTGACTTCGGCCAGAAGCCAGAACGGTTTGGGAATCGGCTTGGAACTCATGCTCTCGACATCCTTTAAATTAGGTGAAGCGCTGATTTAATCCTCCGTTCGTGGTGAGCCTGTCGAACCATGAACGGAGGATTAAAGTAATCAAGGCGTTAGTCAGGTAGCCCTTCGACAGGCTCAGGGCGAACGGAGTAAATCAGTGCTTCCTTAGTGCTATGCGGCTTTTGTGATCCAGGATTTCTCCTGTGCCAGCGTGAGCATGGCGAATACGTCGGCTTCCAGATCCGCTACTTCGGGGAACGCGGCCTGGCAATCCGCCACGATGTCGGCCACAGTCCTTTTTCCATCCATGCGTTTCAAGACCTCGCCGGCGCTGCCGTTGAGCTTGACCATGCCTTCAGGAAACAGCAGCACATATCCGCCCTGCGCCACTTCCCATTGAAAGCGGAAGTGGCGCGCGAGGCCAAAAACATCCTCAGACTTGATCTTGCCGGACATACTGCACACCGCCATCGATCTTGATATCGCAACACTGCAGCATGATGGCATCAGCCAGAGCCCACAGCACATCCAGCTTGAACTGCAGGATTTCCAGCGCCCTCTCCTGCATCTCGCGCGATTTGCCGAAATGGTTCAGCGTAATATCCAGGCCCTGCTTCACGTCGCGGCGCGCTTGCGTTAGACGGTTCTTGAAATACTGCATGCCTTCGGGCTTGATCCAGGGATACTTGTCGGGCCATGCGTCGATACGCTGCTGATGGATGTGCGGCGCGAACAATTCGGTCAGCGAGGAACACACCCCCTCCTGCCACGGACGTTGGCGGGCAAAGTTGATGTAGGCATCCACAGCGAATAAGGCGGCCGGGGAAACCAGCTTGAGCGACATGATGTCTTCGCGCTTCAGGCCGACCGCTTCACCCAGTTGCAGCCATGCTTCAATGCCGCCTTCGCCGCCCTCGTTGATCGGGCCGCTGCCGTCATGGTCGAACACGCGTTGAATCCAGCCGCGACGCACTTCGCGGTCCGGGCAGTTGGAAAGAATGGCCGCATCCTTGATCGGTATCGCAATCTGGTAGTAGTAGCGGTTGGCGACCCAGCACTGCACCTGTTCCTTGGTGAGTTTGCCTTCGAACATCATCACGTGGAAAGGGTGCTTGATGTGGTAGCTCTTGCCCTTCTCGCGCAATTTGGCCTCAAACTCTTCGCGGCTCCATGGGGTGTTATCGCTCATTTCTCTTTTCTCTCCGTTAAATGAAAATGTCCATCCCGTCGTAGGAAACCTCGATGCCGGTTGCTTCAAGCGCACGGCGCTGCGGGGACTCCTCGTTCAGGATCGGGTTGGTGTTGTTGATGTGTATCAGTACGCGGCGGGCCTTGGGACAGGCGGACAGGACTTCCATCATGCCGCCGGCACCGGATTGCGGGATGTGGCCGATATCGCGGGAGGTCTGGTCCATCAAGCCGAGGTCGATCATCTCGTCATCGGTCCAGAAAGTGCCGTCCACCATGATGCAGTCGGCCTGCTCGAACAGCGCCGGCACATGCGGCTCGATCTCGCCCAGCCCCGGCGCGTAAAACAGTTTTTTACCGTTACTGGTGTCTTCGACCAGTACGCCTATGGTGTCGCCGTCGTGGCTGTCGTAGCGGTGGGGAGAATACGGCGGCGCCTTGCTCTTGAGCGGCACGCAGGTAAAGCGCAGGTTTGTGGCACCCGGAATCTCGAAGCTGGTCTTGCCATCGATCGGCACCTGATGCCAGTTAACGCCGCAGTAATACCCCAAAATATTCATCAAGGGATTGCCGCTGGTCAGGTCGTTCTTCACCATCTCCGTGCAATAGATTTCACGCTTCTGGGTGCCCTCCCGCAGCATCAGCAGGCCGGTCGTATGGTCGATTTGCGCATCGATCAGAATGATGCCCACCAGCCCCGTATCGCGAATGGCGCGCGCCGGCTGCAACGCCGGAAAATCCTGGAACTGCTTGAGCACATCGGGCGAGGCATTGAACAGCACCCAATTGACGCCGTCACCGCTGACGCAGATGGAAGACTGT
Source organism: Methylophilaceae bacterium (assembly GCA_035460905.1). GTDB lineage: Bacteria > Pseudomonadota > Gammaproteobacteria > Burkholderiales > Methylophilaceae > MM2. The sequence continues at coordinate 4,378 of DATHWE010000145.1, forward strand.
GTACGGGGACGTGCCTTGATGGTGCCTTTGCGCAACCCATCGCAATTATGGCAATTGCAATTCCATTGCGGAAAGCCGCCCCCGGCACCGGAACCTAGTACGTGAATATGCATGACTAATATCCTAAAAGGATCTTTAACTCTTATTTATGCGGATAAAGAAGGCCGCTCGGTGCGGCCTTCAGAAATCGCAACTTAGCGGTTGCAGACGTACATCGTCACTTCAAAACCAAAACGCATTTCGGTAGCTTGAGGCTTGGTCCACATAACATTTTCCTTTTGATTGGTTAAGAAAGCTCAAGCAATTAACAGCTTGAGGATTGGGGTTAATCATACTTGGGATGCTTCAGGCCAAAAGCCGTATGCATCATGAATCCACCCTAATGATTTTCTTGAATCGCCAACCAAGGTTGAATTACAAAAAATTCAGGAAGGAAAGCCCCTGCGCCGTCTCATCCGCTCTGCGTACGCAGCACTTCCGCTGGCAACCGAACGAGATTCTGCTCGTTTGCCGGCACAACGATGTGCTCAACGCCGCTGGCGACCTTGGGATTCTCAAATTCCTGCATAAAGGGCACGCTTTAGCGCGCGTCCCGCTTGATGAATGAGTTAGGCTGAGGTGATATTTAGGCATATAACCTTTTATGCAGCTCTTGCATAAAACTCTCACCATAGACCGGCATATTATTAGAACTGCCAATTAAATCCTTATGCTCGATTCTGATTTGTTTGGCCATTAGCCTTGCTTTCTCGGCAAGAGGACCAACCCCTGAAGTTAGTAAATTATCGACAGCAGGAAGATAACCAGCAGCTGCAGCCTCTCCCCACCAATTAGTGGCCAGAGAAATTAACTCGGAATAATTCTCTAGGTAGGCATGCTCGCTGTCGTAACAAAGGCCAAATGAATAAATCATGGCAGCTGCATACATGCATTTAATATTGCCATTTTTAGCAAAATTTAATATCTCTGGTAATAAGCTAATAAATTCATTTGTATCCGGCCTATGCCAAATGTCAGGATTACTGGCGCAGCTATCAGCCCACAGTTCAATTGCTGAATCATATCTAAGCAGCATGTCTTCAACAGATGCCATTGTTTTAAGCCTAACGCTCGAGCTCAACGGCGTGCGTAAGCGCGCCCGCGGAAGCAGTGGTTAGACTGCGCAGATTCATGGTTGACCTCATTGCAGCAAAACCGTAGCGAGGCCTACCAAGAGGCAAACGAGCATTGCCACAAAAAGTGCCGCGGTAATGCGCGCCAGACGTAGTAACGCCGGTACTGTAGCGAGCTGTTCACTACAAGAGCGTGATAACAGAAAGCCGGAATATCGTTGCGAGGTAATCCAACCACCGGTGGCAAAAAACATGACGGATGGATTCCCAAGACGCTCGACCAGGCTGCGATCATGGGACCAGAGCTTAGCAAGAAAAATGCTGTTCACGACCGTCAACGCTAGCATTAACAGGACGCCTGCCCACCACAAAAATTCGAACGAGATCGTCATTGGACTTGTGATTCTTCTGTGCAGCCTAACGTTGGTAACCGGCGCTGAGGTTAGCCATGCAGCGATCCTCCCATCCAACCAATTGCACGCGGAACGACAACTTTCATGATGAAGAAAAGCAAAACAAGCCGAACTGCTACCACTCCCCAGCCAACAAATGAATAGCGGTGATTTAACTGCCAATAGTAAAGCGACGATGGGCCGACAAAAACGAGCCACACTGTAGGGGCCATGAGCAAAATCGTGACCACCCAATGTGCTGGTGACACAGGCCGAACAAAGTAGATAGCCAAGGCAATGCTTGCCAAAATGAACCACAACCAAGACCAGTTGCGCTTGTGCAAGGAGACGTTAAGGCTTTTTGGCTCAATGGACATGATAGTTAATGTGGAGTTGAGGCGCCTGCGCGGCTTTTCGCACAGATTGCCTCGAACGCAAGATAGACGGGTTAGGCATTACCTTCACTTTCAGCTTCACTTAACACTCGGCGCAGAAAGGATGCTGAATCAAAGCCGATTTCTTCGCCCACACGCGTCAATGGCTCGAAGGCAGCAGCGGCAAATACTGCTTCTTGGATTGGGATACTGCCGTCAGGCTGCTTGGGGAGCGTCCATCCGGGAGCTCCCTCCGCTTCCAATAGCCGGGATAATGCTTCCATTCTGAAATAGACGGCCTGAGCCTTTTGTGGATCGCCCTTGTAGCGAGACGCTATCAGGAACATGCCTCCGCCCGCTTCAGCTCTTTGCTCTGCGGAGAGTTCTTCAGCTTCGCCGACAAGGTCCCAAAGTTCCTCTTTTGTGACGGGAACTGCGTTTAGGCGAACCACGATTTGCCAATCTGCGTCGGACCACTGTCGCTTAGTCATTGGATGTGCCCGTCTAACAGAAACCATACGGACCAGTGTGTCCGTGTATTAATATTGAAGTGATTGTGCTTTTCATTAGATTTTTCTTTTTATTTCTTATGGTTAGAGATTACTTGTCTGCATAATAATAAAATGAAAAGGCAGACGCAATCATTGCTTCATGACAGGCCTGCTTCGGATAAATTTGTAGATAGTTGTACGGCCGCTGACGGCAGATTGCTTACACTCAGATCCGGGGTAGGAGGTTTGTATGGAAATGATCAAGGTTAATTCAGGCAAGCTCCGGGCCATCGGCTACGATGCGCGAGACCGCGTTATGCAGGTGCAGCTGGATGATGGAACCACACTACAATACAGTGCGGTGGGTGAAGAGGTCTGGCGTCGGCTCCGCAGCTCAGGCGCAGCCTGGAGCTTCTACCGGGACAACATCGAAGAAGAGTTCGCCGTAAAGCGAATTACCGGGAAAGCGGCAACCACCAAAAACCCGCTCGATGACATTTTCGGCAAGTCCTCATGATTAATCTGTAGTAGTGATTTACTTTGGATCACTAATAAAAACAGCCCTGTAGGGCGGATGAGCGTAAGCGTTATCCGCCGCAGGGAAAGGTAGGTTTGCATCCGGCGGATAACGCTACGCTCATCCGCCCTACGCGACGTGGGGGCGCATCGCAACATGCTTTAGCTTTGCCGCCATCAGTAGCCTGAAAACTCTTCCGTGCGGATATTGCCCTTGTCGACACCCGCTTCGCTCAGCAATTGGCGCATGGCTTTGACCATCGCGGGCGGGCCGTCGATGTAGAAGATGGGAAGCGTCATGTCACTGATGAATTTCTGCAGCATGGCTTTGTCGATGAACCCGGTTTCACCATCCCATTCGCGGCTGGACTTTTCCATCTCCGTCATCGTGCCAACGAAGGTGTAGTTTGGATTTGAGTCCTGGCATTCCGTCAACTCGTCCAGAAACGCCGCATCTTCCGGCCCTCGATTGGAATAAAACACAAGGATCCGGTGAGGAAGATTGTCGTGCATGGCTTGCAGGACAATGCTTCTCACCGGCGTAACGCCAATGCCGCCCGTGAGAAAAACCGCTGGAAAGCATATGTCGTCATGGAGCGTGAACGAGCCATGCGGCGCATCCAGGGAGAGTTCCGTGCCAGGCTCCATGGTTTTCAATACCCGCTTGAATGCGGTGTCGCGCATCCGTGTCGCAAACATCAGCTCGTCTTCGTAAGGGGCGCTGGCAAAGGAAAATGGTCGCGTGTTACCTTCGGCGTCCGTCTCCGTGGGGTTGATCAGGGTGCAGTCTGCGAATTGCCCTGCCTTGTAAACAAAACCCTCCGGCTTTTCGAATTGAAACGCCATGGTTCCATCCGCGACTTCCCGTTTTTCCGTGAGTTTGACTTTGTAGACTGGCATGGCGCTTCTCCTAACATTTCCTGAACATACGGATGCTGCAATCGTAAAAGTGCGGCGCCGCCGTTAGGGTGACGTTGTGCCGCCCTGGACACCCGTTGGTATCTTCACCAACCGGTCATTCCCCGATTCCGCGCCCCACACTTCCCCTGCCCGGCCCGCCAATTGCCGCACCCGCGCCCCTTGTCGGTCCGACGGAAAACTCTTGAATGTTTCGCTTACCGGGTCGAACCGGACCAGGGCATTGCTTTCGAAATCGGTGAGCCAAACTTTGTCTTTCTCATCGACCCAGACCGCATAGGCTTGCGCTTTTCCCGGTAATTTCCATTCGCGCCATTTGCGGGTGGCGGGGTCGTATCTTCCGACCTGGCCGGTGTTCCAGTAGCTGACCCAGAGCTTTCCTTTGGAATCGGACCATATGCGTCTGGCCCCCTGCCGGGCGGTGGGTGGTTCAATGACGGTGGCGGCACCGGTTGCAAGATTAATGTGCGCAATGTGATTGCCGGCGAGGGAGGCGTAATAGACTTCTCCGGCGAGGGTGGTAGTGATGCCGTAGGGTCCGACGCCGCGGGGGGCTTTCCAGACCTTCATCATTCCGGTGGCGGGTTCCAGCCGTCCGTAAAAGCCGCTTTGCCCGGTAAACCACACCCGACCGCGCAGGTCGAAGGTGAGCGTATTCAGGTTGGCATCGGCGGCCTCCTTCGGAAGCGCCCATGTTCTGACCGATCGACTTCCGGGGTCGACGCGGACGATGGCATTGAGCCCGCTGTCGGTCACCCAGACGGCATTATCGGGGCCGATGATCACGCCGTGAGGGGCGGAGTTCTCGCCGAGGGGGGTCTCTTCGACTTTACCGGACTTGGGGTCCAGTATCCCCAGCCTGCCGACTCTCTGTGCGGTGTAATAGACGGGGCCGTCCGCCCCCGGCGCCGCCGCCACATCGTGCGGGTGCGAGCCGTTCGTCACCGAAAAATAGCTGGGGTCGGCAGCGATGGCGCCGGGTGCTGGCGTGAGAAAAGTGAGCGCAACCACCAGGAAGTGCAAATTTCGGATCGCCACGGCTGTCTCCTTGTTCAGCGCTCAATCATTTACTGAGGCCAGCCGGGCATGTCGGAAGTTCCATGGCATGGCCTACGAAAGCTCGTTCTTTGCAGCAGGCCTGTGGCCGAAAATTGTGTGAACTCGCCTGACTGCCGGCGGTCCATCAGAATGTGCAAGGTACCTGGATATTCACTTCAGGGAAAAGGGCCGTCGATCGGGAGTTTCAGGCTTCTGCTGCACCTGATCCTTCGGCACATGGGGCAAATGTTCATTGGCCCCAATAGTTTCTGCATTCATGGCGCGACTGCACCGAGTACGCGCAATTGTCCGTCAGCATTTCCGCCTGGATTCAACGCGCGCCCGGATTTTTACCTTTCGCATACAAGCACAACTGAATGGCTATCCATTCTTCAGCAAGGAGAACCAAGATGAACCAGGCACAAGTATTTATCAACGCTCCATTAAAAGCGTCGGACATGATCGATACGGACGTGGTCAGCCCGCAAGGTGATAGCCTCGGAGAAGTCAGGGAAGTCGTCATTGATCCCAATACCGGCAGGGTCGCATATGCCGTCGTATCGTTTGGCGGTTTTCTGAGTGTCGGAGAAAAACTCTTCGCGATTCCTTTCAAAGCGCTCCAGTACAACTGGGACGAAAACGAATATGTTCTCGCTGCCTCCAAGGAACAGTTGGAGGAGGCGCCGGGATTCGACAAGGATAACTGGCCTACGATGTCCGAACAGTGGAACCGCGACGTGCATAATTACTACGATCTTCCGCCGTATTGGGAATAGCCCGATTCAATCAGACTGAGCGGTAGCATTGTTTTTTGGTTATGCATTCCATTGAAAGATAGCCCTCGACAACTACTTACTGGAACTGCCCCGGGTTTCAGCGGCTTTCGCTTTCGTGTTGGGTGGGGATACTGCCGTACCGGCCGGAGAATGCGCTTCAGCAGCCTCGCGAGGCTGGGGTGCCGCCGCTGTGATGGGCGACACATACGGTCCGGGATCGGTGCAAGGCGCAGTGATGGTCGGCTGCGGAACATCCTTTCCACTCGCCTTGAGGCGTGCGTGATACTTGGCAGCCGTCCGGTCCATCTCCAGGCAAAGCCGGTAGGTTCCGACCTTTGTGGTCCATGCATTCTTGGCGGCGATTTCGGCGGACTTCGCTCTCTCTTCTTCCGTGGGGGGCGGCAATTGCGCAAAGGCTGTCGAGGTGTATAGGGCGAAGATCAGGGAGGCGGCAAAACGCATGGCGGCTCCTGGTATGGTTGAAGTCGGCGTTAAATGATAGATCTTCCGTTTCGGGCACGCTGTGAGACAGCGCGCTTATTCGCTATCAGCGATATCCGACGCCGTTGGAAAGCAATTGCCCATTGATGCTTTTCACCCACCCCGGCCCTGACTGCACCATTCCCGTATACACCTGCAGCAACGCAGCGCCCGCATTCAGCCTGTCCCGGGCATCCTGTGCAGTCCGTATGCCGCCCACCGAGATAATCGGCATCGCATCTTGCAGGGCCAACTGTTCCAGCACGGCAAGCTTTGCCGATGTATCTCCTTTACCCTCCCCGCTCAATATCAAACCGTCGAAGCCATGGTCGCGCACGCAGTCGATCAGGTCCGCGGTATTGCCCCGACCCTGGTCTATTTTTACGGCAATCGGCACACGGCGCCCGTCCATCGAGGCCAGCCCCCACCGTTCGCGCTTGATTGCAGAAAATACGGAATAAAGCATGCTGCAATTTTCCGGCAGGTGCAGGTCGGGGCCGGCGCGCACGCCGAGGTTGAGGGTGATGTAATCCGCATGGCGCCATAAGCTTTGCAGGCAATCCACATAATCCATGGGAATTTGCTTCAGCGGGGTTGCACGATTCATGCTGATGCTGACGCCTAGCGGGATTGGGTGCGGCGCACGATAGCATTCCAGCCGCTGCATGACCGCCGCGAGGCCGGGGCTGCGGCCGGGCTCCGGGCGCGGAATCACCGAACCGATCTCGGCAAAGCCGAAGCCCAGGCCGGGCAATGCGGGATACAGCGTTCCGCGCTTGTCGAATCCGGCAGCCAGTCCTACTGGCGAAGGAAACGACAAGCCCATGACAGTGCGGCGCAATCCGGGCGGAGGCAGCGCAGATTCGAACGCTCCGGCCATGCGGATGGAGGCAACGGCCAGCTTGCGTGCATAAGGCGCGCCGAGTCTGCCCGCCAGCGCGGAAAAGGTTTCATACATGCGCGGCGTGCTCCATCGCAAACGCATCCATGAACGCAGTGAGCGCAGCCACGCCTTCGTCCGGCATCGCGTTGTACAGGCTGGCGCGGATGCCGCCGATCATCGAATGGCCTTTGAGGTTGACCAGCCCTCGCCCTGCTGCCTCTTCGAGGAATCGCGGCGTAAGTGAATCGTCGGCGAGCGTGAAACAGACATTGACCCGCGAGCGGTGCTCGAGCTCAACCGGGCAACGGTAAAACCCCTCGCTACTTTCGATGGCCTGATAAAGCAGCCGGCTGCGGCGCAGGCTGTCTTGCTCCACCACGGCAACTCCGCCCTGCTCCTCCAGCCAGCCGAACACCAGGTCGGCAAGATAGATCGCAAACGTCACCGGCGTATTGAGCAGCGAGTTGGCATCGCTCTGCATGCGGTAGTCGAAGACCATGGGCGTGGCCGGGTTCGCCCTGCCGAGCAGGTCTTCGCGCACGATCACCACGGTGAAACCCGCCGGACCGATGTTCTTCTGCGAGCTGGCGTAGATCATGCCGTAGCGGCCGACATCCAGCGGCCGGCTGAGAAAATCAGAGGTCATGTCGGCGACCAGCGGCACCTTGCCAGTCTCGGGTACGTAGTGAAACTGCACGCCATTGGCGGTTTCGTTGCTGGTGTAATGACAATAGGCAGCCTTGGAGTAGACCTGCAACTCATGCTGCATCGGTACGCGACTGAAATCGCTGCCGCGGCTGCTGCCGGCGACATTGACCAGGCAGTAGCGGCGACCCTCGGTGATGGCGCGGCGCGACCAATGACCGGTTTCCAGATAGTCGGCACGCCGGTTGTCGCCGAGCAGGTTTAGCGGCATCAGTGAAAACTGCGCCGAAGCGCCGCCGTGCATGAAAAGGATGCGGTAGTTGTCGGGCACATCGAGCAGTTTGCGCAGCCTGTCCTGTGCTCGCTGCTGGAGGGCCTTGAACTCGTCCCCGGTAAACGGCATCTCGAGCAGCGAAAGCCCCTGGCCGTTCCAGTCGAGGAATTCGCGCCGCGCCTGTTCCAGCACCGGGGCTGGCATCACGCCCGGGCCGGCGGCGAAGTTGTAGACGCGCGGCATCAGCCGAACAGCGCCGTGCCGTGCGAGCTGGCGGCCATGAAGAACAGCAGCGGGATCGACAGCATGGTGTTGGTGCGCGACGACAGGTGCGTGATACGCGAGCAGCGCACGCGCTCGTCCACGGTTGCAGGGACGAATCCGAGCAGCTTCTTCTGATGCGGCCACAGCACCAGCCACAAATTGGCCAACATCAGCGTGCCGATCCAGAAGCCGGTGCCGATCACCGCGAAATAGCCGTTGAGCGTGAGCGCATCCACCAGCCAGCCGCGCTGCCACAGCATTACCACGCCGGTCACCCAGGCGACGACCGAGGCATAGCGAAACGTGCCGTGCTCACGGTTGAGGATGGCCATGAAAGCTTCGCCTTCGTTGCTGACCAGATCTTCACGCGCCAGCGGGCGATAGGTCGGGCGCTGCACCACGCTAGCGTAGTTGTGGCCGACCCAGATCAGCGCGGCGATGAAGTGTGCCCAGCGCATCGTGAAATCGAAGGCGTGCTCCATCTCACCCCCCGATCACGAGTTGCCGCACGAGAAGATACAGCACCAGCGTCAGCAGCAGGCCGGTGATGATCGTGCCGGTCGCGGTATCGAACGGTACTTTCATCGTCCGGCTCCCGCGGCCGCACCGGCACGGCGCGGAATCAGCGGCTTGGGCTCATGCGGTTTGCTCGCACGGCTGATCGCCATCTCGATTACATGATGATGCGGCGACTTGGCGCAGGCCGGGTCGGTGTTGGCCGCGTCGCCGGTCAGCAAGAAGGCCTGGCAGCGGCAGCCACCGAAGTCCTTTTCCTTCTCGTCGCAAGTGCGGCAGGGCTCGGCCATCCAGGTGTCGCCGCGGAATTTCTGGAACAGCGGCGATTCGTCCCAGAGCCATTGCAGGCTGTGTTCGCGCACCGTCGGGAATTCCAGCCCCTCGATCACACGCACTTCCTGACACGGCAGCGCCGCGCCGTCGGGGGCGATGGTGAGATGGATGGTGCCCCAGCCGTTCATGCACGCCTTGGGCCGCGTTTCGAAGTAATCCGGGATCACGAAGTAAATCGTCATCTTGCCGCCCAGCCGTTCACGCGCCCGGTTGACCGCAGCTTCAGCACGCTCCAGCTGCTCGCGCGTCGGCAGCAGTTCGTCGCGGTTGAGCAGCGCCCAGTTGTAGTACTGGATGTTGGCGAATTCGAGGTAATCCACGCCGATCTCTTCCGCCAAGGCGAGTATTTCCTCCACCTGGTCGATGTTCTGCCGGAACACCGGCACGTTGAGCACCATCGGGAAGCCTTCGGCCTTGATGCGCTTCGCCACCTCCAGCTTGAGGTCGTGCGCGCGGGCGCCGACCAATCTGTCGGTGAGTGCGCGTTCGGCAGATTGCAGGCTCAGCTGGATCTGCTTCAAGCCGACTTCTTTCAGTTTTTTCAGGCGTTCCGGCGTGAGGCCGACGCCCGAGGTAATGAGGTTAGTGTAATAGCCGAGGCGCTCGGCTTCTTCGACCAGCTCCTCGATATCGTCGCGCAGCATCGGCTCGCCGCCGGAGAATCCCAGCTGCAGTGCGCCCAGTTCGCGGCCGTCGCGCAGCACCTTTTTCCATTCCTCGGTAGTGAGCTCCTTGTCCGCATAGGTTTCGAAATCCAGCGGATTGTTGCACCACACGCACTTGAGCGGGCAGCGATAGGTGAGCTCCAGCACCAGCCACATCGGCTTGCCCTGCCCGTCGAGGCTAACGACTTCTGATCCATCCTTTGGCATGTGCCGTCTCCAAAAATCTGTTAATACCGTTTTCAATTTCATCCGCGGCCACATCGACGAACACTGTTTTCAGTTCGTCCACCATGCCGGCGACCGTATTTTCGCCAGTGCAGCGCTTGAGGATCTCGGCGGCGCTGCCGTTCAGCTTGATTACGCCCTCGGGATACAGCAGCACGTGCGCGTCCTGGGTCTTTTCCCAGCGCAGCAGGAACATCGGGCTTAGTGCAGGCCGATCCCCGGGCTGGAAGGTCAATTGTTCTGACATGAGCGTTTCTCCAAGCGGGCGCGGCACGGGGCCGCGCCCGGTATTGCTTAGCGTACGTATACGTAGGCGGTGACTTCAAAACCCAGACGTACATCGCAGAATGCCGGCTCAGACCATTTCATTATTGCTCTCCTTTAAATTGAAAAATGACCAAAACTGAATAAACCGCGCGTTGCTGGCGATTTTCCTCAGTACGAAACGGCAACTACCGGATCGCAGCGCCACTATGCGCCCTGGAGAGCAATCGGCGGATCAGGGAAATACTGATAGACCAATACGCAAATCGCTGAATATCAGCTACGTAAATTCATGTTTTTTGAATATCTCGAACTTTCTTGACTTGGATCAATTTAATTTCAAATAAAACGTGTTAACAGATTGATAAATATAATTAATTTAATATTTATTCTTATTGTAGACGATTTGCTCGCCCTGTAATATAGGATGTGCTAGTCTTATTTAAATGAATCACGCAGCACCAAACAGGAAATGTACGAGAAGATGGATGTCACGCTCGCCAATCGATTGAACAGCTATGGGCAGGATTTGCTCAAGCGTTACGGCGAGCGCGTGCACAAGATTGCGCTGGACGCCGGCTTCACCTGCCCCAACCGCGACGGCACCAAGGGCACCGGCGGTTGCACCTTCTGCAACAACGTCTCTTTCAGCCCGGCGGCCGATACGCGCCAGGGCATGCTCGAGCAGATAGCTCAGGCCAAAGGCAAGATCGCCCGGCGCACGCGCGCCAAGCGCTTTATCGCCTACTTTCAGGCCTACACCAATACTTACGCCGATATCGCAGAACTGGCCGCGATGTACCGCGACGCGCTCGAGCAGCCCGGCATTGTCGGCATTTCGGTTGGCACCCGGCCCGACTGCGTGTCGGGCGAAGTGCTGGATCTGCTCGACAGCATTCGCGACGAGGGCCACGAAGTGTGGCTGGAGCTTGGCTTGCAATCGGCATTCGACGCGTCGCTGGAGCGGGTGAACCGCGGCCACACCTTTGCCGAGTATCGCGACACCGCGCTGGCCGCACGGCGGCGCGGCATCCCTTTGTGCACGCATTTGATCATCGGGCTGCCGGGCGAAACCGAGCAGCATTACCACGCCACCCTGGACGCAGTGCTGGATATCGGCGTCGATGGCCTCAAGCTGCATCCGCTGCATGTGGTCAAGCACACCATGCTCGCTTACCAGTGGCGGCGCGGCGGCTACCAGCCGCTGACCAAGCCCGACTACATCCGCATTGCCGCCGACCTGATCGAACGCACGCCGGAAGAAGTGATATTCCATCGCGTCACCGCCACCGCCTCGCGCGACATCCTGCTGGCGCCGATGTGGTGCGCGGAAAAATGGAACGTTTTGAACGGCATCGAGCAGGAATTGCGCAGACGCGGCAGCCGCCAGGGCCGTCGCGCAGGAACATCATTTATCACGAACGAGATATTAAATGTCGCTTGAACTGGTTTGCCCGGCCGGAAATCTTCCGGCACTGAAAACCGCGATCGACCACGGCGCAGACTGCGTCTACATGGGCTTTCGCGACAACACCAACGCGCGCGCCTTTCCCGGCCTCAATTTCGATTTCGAGGCCACGCAGGAAGGGGTGCGTTATGCCCACGCCCGTGGCAGGAAAGTGCTGTTGGCGCTCAATACCTTTCCGCAGACGACGACCTGGCCGCGCTGGCAGCAGGCAGTGGATATGGCGGCCGAAGTTGGCATGGACGCCATCATCCTGGCCGATCCCGGCCTGATGCGCTATGCCAGCCGCACCTGGCCGAATCTCCGGCTGCATCTCTCGGTGCAGGGGTCGGCGACCAATTACGAAGCCATCAACTATTACCACGAGCATTTCGGCATCCAGCGCGCAGTGTTGCCGCGCGTGCTGTCGCTGGCCCAGGTGGAAAATGTGGTGAAGAACACGCCGGTCGAGATCGAGCTGTTCGGCTTCGGCGGGTTGTGCGTGATGGTGGAAGGCCGCTGCGTGCTGTCTTCCTATGCCACGGGCGAATCGCCCAACACCGCCGGCGTATGCTCGCCCGCCAAGGCAGTGCGCTGGGAGCAGACGCCCAGGGGGCTGGAATCGCGCCTGAACAATGTGCTGCTCGACCGCTACGACGCCAATGAAAAAACCGGCTACCCGACACTGTGCAAGGGACGTTTCGAAGTCGAGGACGAAACCTATTACGCGATCGAGGAACCGACCAGCCTGAACACGCTGGAACTGCTGCCGGAAATGATTGCGATGGGCATTTCCGCGGTCAAGATCGAAGGCCGCCAGCGCAGCCCGGCATATGTGGAACAAGTCACCAAAGTATGGCGCGCGGCCATCGACAGCGCCCAGCGCGATGCCAACAGCTACACCGTGCAACCCGCGTGGAGCATGCAGCTCGACAAACTGGCCGAAGGGCAGCAGCACACGCTGGGCGCCTTTCACCGGCCATGGAAATGAAGAAGGATTCCCTATGAAACTCTCTCTCGGCCCCATCCTTTATTACTGGCCCCGCGAAAAACTGCAGGACTTCTATGCCCAGGCTGCTCACTGGCCGGTGGATATCGTCTATCTCGGCGAAACGGTCTGCTCGCGGCGCCATGAATTCCGCATCGACGACTGGCTGCAGACGGCAGAAATGCTTGCCGATGCCGGCAAGGAGGTGGTGCTATCCACCCAGGCGCTGATCGAATCCGAATCCGACCTGAAAACACTGCGCCGGCTGGCCGTCAACGGGAGCTTCAGCATCGAGGCCAACGACATGGCGGCAGTCAGCATGGCTGGCGGACGGCCGTTCGTGGCCGGGCCGCATATCAATACCTATAACCCGAATACGCTGGATATCCTGGCTGAAGCAGGCGCCATCCGCTGGGTCATGCCGGTCGAGATGTCGCGCCAGATGCTTTCGGAACTGCTGTCCGTCGAAAGGCACGGCCTGGAAACTGAAGTATTCGGCTACGGGCGCCTGCCGCTGGCGTTTTCAGCGCGCTGCTTCACCGCGCGCCGTCACAACCTGCCCAAGGACAACTGCCAGTTTCGTTGTCTGGAGGCGCCCTACGGCATGACGCTGAATACCCGCGAGGGGCAGCCTTTCCTCGCACTGAACGGCACGCAGACACAGTCCGCCAGCGTTTACTCCCTGCTGACCGAGCTGGACAGCATGGCGGGCCTGGTGGACGTGGTGCGCATCAGCCCGCAGCCGGAACACACCGGCGAAGTGGTTGCCCTGTTCCGCGCCACCATGAAAGGCGGTGCCACAGCAGACCAGGCCATACAGGAACTGGCGCCGCTTTTGCCGGAATCCGCCTGCAACGGTTATTGGCACGGCCGGGCCGGCATCGCGTATTCCGCGCATTTCATGAAGGCATAATAATGATGACTGCTTTGAATTTCCGCTTTCCCAGCCCCTTAGGCACGCTCATTTCCCGCTTGCCGACGCTGCCGCCCTCCTTCGTGCTCACGCATATGCTGAACCGCGTGTTGCAGCAATCGCTGCGCCGGCAGGACTTTATTGCATTGCACGGCAAGCGCATCGCGATCCGCGTCAGCGATGCCGGCCTGCAATTCCACTTCACGCTGGGCGACAAGGGATTCCAGCCCATTGCGAAAGCTGAGCAGCCTGACCTCGCAATCACGGCCAGCATGCACGATTTCTACCTGCTCGCGACGCGTCAGGAAGATCCCGACGCCTTGTTCTTCAGCCGCCGCTTGCTGGTCGAAGGCGATACCGAACTGGGGCTGGTCGCCAAGAACACGCTCGACGGAATCGAACTTCCCAAACCGTCTTTGGCCATGCTGTCGCCGAAAAACCTGCTAGCTTGGGCGAAAGCGGCATAAGCGGTTATCTAGCTGACGAAGGAGCCCTCATGACCCAACGCCGGGACTATAAAAACTTGCCGCTGGTCTATTCCTGCTCCGGATGTTCCAGCGCCGCGCAAACCGCCAATTACATCGCGCTCAAGCTGGACCGCGACGGCGAAGCCGAGATGTCCTGCATTTCCGGCGTCGGCGGCGATGTGCCGCACCTGGTCAAGATCGCCCGTTCGGGACGTCCCATCGTGGCGCTGGATGGCTGCCCGCTGGCCTGTACCCTGCACTGCCTTGCCCAGCGCGGGATTTCGGCCGACTATCATCTGCAACTGCACGAGCATGGCGTGAAGAAAAAATACCACGCCGATTTCGACCACGAACAGGCCGACCGCATTGCCGATGCAGTCGCCATCGAGGCGCGGCGGCTGCGCAGCGAGCGCCAGCCGGAAATGCCCGAAGTGCCGTGGGAGAAGAAATCCGGCGAAATAAGTCCTTAATGTCCGATTTCTTGACCAAGGTCAAGGAAAGTTACTTCTGCATGTAGCAACCTGTCACTATGGTGTGACAAATGGTCGCACCTTCGACCATCAGATGATGCAACAGCAGAGGAGACACCATGGACACCCGCAAACCGGAAAATGACAACAACCACATAGACTTGCAGGACGAGAGCCGAAGAAAGTTCCTTGGCACAACGGCCATGGTAACGCTGGCAGGGGCCGGCATGGCGATGGGACTCGCCGCCTGCAAGAAAGACGGCCAGCCGGATGCTGCCGCAGGAAAAGCTGCCGAAGCCGGCGGTGACGCCAGCCGCGCGGTAGCCCCCGGCGAATTCGAGGTACATCCCGGCAAACTCGACGAATACTATATTTTCTCAAGCTCGGGCCATAACGGCGAAATGCGCATCTACGGCCTGCCTTCCGGCCGCACGCTCAAGCAGATTCCGGTGTTCAATATCGACCCCATGGTCGGCTGGGGCATCACCAACGAATCCAAGAAAATCATGGGCACAAACCCGGATGGTACCTTGCGCTACACCACCGGCGACACCCATCACGTCCACGGCTCCTACACCGATGGCACCTACGACAGCAAGTATCTGTGGACCAACGACAAGCTGAACAACCGCATCGCACGTATCCGCATGGACTACATGGAGTGCGACAAGATCACCGAGATCCCCAACGTGCAAGGCTTCCACGGCCTGTTCCCGGACAAGCGCGACCCGGTGGATGCAAGTATCAATCATACGACCCGCGTGTTCTGCGGCGCCGAGTTCCACACGCCGCAATTCAATGACGGCCGCGACCTGGACGACCCGACCAAGTGGTTCGGGCTCTTCACCTGCATCGACGCCGAAAGCATGGAAGTCCGTTGGCAGGTCAAGGTCGACGGCAATATGGACCTGGTGGCAACCTCTTATGACGGCAAGCTGGCCGCAGTTAACCAGTACAACGTGGAAAACGGCGCGGTGCTGGCCGACATGATGTCTTCCGAACGCGACGCCTGCCTATTCCTCAACGTCGAGCGCATCGAGGCCGCGATCAAGGCCGGCAAGTCGTTTACCATCGGCGATTCCAAAGTGCCGGTCGTGGATGGCTCCCATGCCGCCAACGCCGACCCCAAGACCGCACTTACCTGCTATGTGCCGGTGCCCAAGAATCCGCACGGCGTGAACCTGTCGCCGGACGGCAAGTACTTCGTCTGCGCCGGCAAGCTTTCCCCGACCGCGACCGTGATCGCCACCGAGCTGGTGCACAAGTACTTCGCCGGCGAACTGAAGGATCCGCGCGACACCGTGGTCGCCGAGCCTGAAATCGGCCTCGGACCGCTGCATACCGCTTTCGACGGCAAGGGCAACGCCTATACCTCGCTGTTCCTCGACAGCC
Organism: Methylophilaceae bacterium; assembly: GCA_035460905.1. Lineage (GTDB taxonomy): Bacteria > Pseudomonadota > Gammaproteobacteria > Burkholderiales > Methylophilaceae > MM2. The sequence goes on from DATHWE010000145.1 coordinate 20,218, forward strand.
AGATCGTCAAATGGAACGTGGAAAAGGCCATCGCCCAGTTCAAGGGCGACAAGAGCGTGCAGCCGGTCGTCGACCGCCTGGACGTGCACTACCAGCCGGGCCATACCTATTCGTCGATGGGCGAAACCAAGGAAGCCGACGGCAAGTTCCTCAATGCCGGCAATAAGTTCTCCAAGGATAGATTCCTGCCAGTCGGTCCGCTGCACGTCGAGACCGAACAACTGATCGATATCCGCGCCGACAAGATGCGCCTGATTCATGACCACACCGCGTATCCGGAACCGCATGACGCGATCATCGTCCGTGCCGACGTAGTCAAGACCAGGCAGATCTACAACATGGACGATTTCCCGAATGCGGTGAAATCCTTCGGCGACAGCCGCGTGGAGCGCAAGGGCAAGAAGGTGAACGTGTACATGACCTCGCAGGCCCCGAACTACAGCCTGCAAGAGATTCGCGTAAAGCTGGGCGATGAAGTCACCATCACCCTGACCAACCACGACAAGGTGGAAGACCTGACGCACGGCTTTGGCATCGAGAAGTACAACATCAACTTCATCGTCAATCCGCAGGAAACCCATTCGGTGACCTTCAAGGCTGACAAGGCGGGGCTGTTCTGGATCTACTGCACCCACTTCTGCCATGCGCTGCATCTGGAAATGCGCAGCCGGTTCATCGTCGAAAAGTAAACTCAACCCATACGAGCGGTCCTTGGGCGAGCCGCAACGCTCGCCCATTTTTTCGGGATCGCATGGAACAAGGAATATACTCGGTGCCATTCAGCCACCATCATCCAGAGGGATTTCAAGGCATGCATATGCAGCCGCGAAGCTTGCTCCACGGAGTTTCTGGCATGATCAGCCGCAGCCTGGTCGCGGCTTTCCTGTGCCTGCTGGCTCTGCTATCCGGTCCCGCCGTTGCGGACGAAGACGAACATCGCGCCGAACCCGAACACCATGCCGGCAAACCAGGTGCCTCCTACGAGGCGCCGCTGCCGGCAGAACTTTCCACCAGCCCGGACCTCTGCGCCCATGCACCGTGCAAGGATGTTTTCCCGAAAGCCGACCGCTTTTCGGAGCGCAAAGGCCGCCCGTCCTACGTCGAGGCCTATCATGACGAGCACGGCAAGCAGCAACTGCTGGGTTATGTATTTCTCTCCACCGACATCGTCGATATCCCCGCCTACTCCGGCAAGCCGGTCGTCACGCTGATCGGCATGGATGCCAAGGGCAAGATCGTCGGCATCCGCATCCTCAAGCACAGCGAACCCATCCTGCTGGTCGGCATACCGGAAAGCCAACTAACCAAGTTCATCGGGCAATTCATCGGCAAACACGCTTGGGACAAGGTCGAGATCGGCAAGGCGCGCGCCGAGGGCGGCTATATCGGCATCGATGCGATCAGCGGTGCGACCGTGACGGTGATCGCGGAAAATCAGGTGGTCATGCGCAGCGCCTACGAGATCGCCAAACAGGTCGGCATCATCAAGGCCAAGCCTCGGCCGCAGGCGGTATTTACGCCGGCCACCGGCAATCGCAACTGGAATGAATTGCTGGAAGAAGGCAGCATCCAGCGCCTGACCGTCTCGACTGCCGACGTCGGCAGCGAGGGCAACGGGCAACCTTATCTCGATGCGTATTTCGGTTATCTCAACGCGCCGGACGTCGGCCGCAGCATCCTCGGCGACCGCGTCTATGAACGGCTGATGGCCGACCTCAAGCCGAACGAGCATGCCATTTTCATTGTTGCCAACGGCATCGCCTCATTCAAGGGTTCCGGCTTCGTGCGCGGCGGCATTTACGACCGCATCCAGGTCTCGCAGGAAATGGACAGCTTCACCTTCCGCGACACCGATTACCGCAATCTATATGGCATCGAAGCCGCCGGGGCGCCCTCCTACGAGGAATCCGGCATCTTCATCGTCCGCAGCTCCAGCTTCAGTGCCGCCTACCCATGGAGCCTGGTGTTTCTCGGCAACAAGGTGGACAAGCAGACCGGCACCAAGACCTTCGCCAATTTCGACCGGGAGTACTGGCTGGACGCGCGCATGCTGCAAGGCGGCCGGCCCACGGTAATCAAGCCGGACCCGACCTGGGTGCGCGTCTGGAAGGCGAAAAAGCTGGAGATCGCATTGTTTGTGCTGCTGCTCGGTGCGACCGCCACGGTGTATGCGCTGCGCGACAAACTGGTACGCCGCGCCACCCGCAAGGACAAGCGCTGGGTGGACGTTCCCAAATACCTGATCTGGACAAGCAGCGTAGCCTTTGTGGGTTTTTACGGATTAGCCCAGCCGAGCATCACCCACGTGCTCACCTGGTTCCACTCGCTGGTCTATGAGTGGAAATGGGAGCTTTTCCTCTCTGACCCGATGATCTTCATTTTCTGGTGTTTCATCTTCATCACGGTGCTCATCTGGGGACGCGGGCTGTTCTGCGGCTGGCTATGCCCATACGGCGCGTTGAGCGAATTGGCCCACAAGGTAGGGGGTGCGCTCGGACTGAAGCGTTTTCAGTTTCACCTGCCGCTGCCGTTGCACAACAAGCTCAAATGGTTGAAGTACGGCATTTTTGCATTGCTGGTTGCCGTATCGTTTTACTCGATTGGCCTGGCGGAAAAAATGGCCGAGCTGGAGCCATTCAAATCGACCTTCCTCGTCGGCGGGGTATGGAACCGCTCCTGGCCGTTCGTGCTTTACTGGACAGCTTTGTTTGGACTGGCCCTTTTTGTGGAACGACCTTTCTGCAAGTACCTGTGCCCGCTGGGTGCGGGGCTCGCGATCCCTACTACCTTCCGCTTCTTTGGATTGAAGCGGAAAGCCGAATGCGAAACCTGCCATGCCTGCCAAAAAGGCTGCGGCTCCCTCGCCATCAACGACGCGGGGCAGATCGATCAACGGGAATGCCTGCTGTGCCTGGAGTGCCAGGTGCTGTATTACGACGACCACACCTGCCCCCCGCTCACCAAGGAACGCAGGACACGTCTCAAGGAAGGTCTGCCGTTGACGCCGATCAACGCGCAGGGCTACTTCATCCCGGTGGAAAGCATCGGTCGCCCGCCGAAAAAGGAAGCGAAGCCGGCATGAGTTTGGCGGTCTTAAGCCTTGGCCTGACAGCGGCGCTTGCGGCGAATCTCGCCTGCGCTGCGGAATTCACGGTGCAGCCGGGCCAATCGATTGCCGCGTCCATTGCCGGCGCGGCAGCGGGTGATACGGTGCAGGTCGAGCGCGGCCACTACCGCGAACGCCTGCTGATCGACAAGCCGCTGACGCTCAAGGGGTTGAATCGCCCGACACTGGACGGCGGCCATGAGGGCGATGTGATCCGCATCAAATCGCCGGACGTGACCATCGAAGGCTTCATCGTGCGCAACAGCGGTGCCAATCTCACCAAACAAAACGCCGGCATCTACCTCGAACCCGGCAGCGACCGCGCGGTGATTCGCGACAACGTGATCAACTACACGCTGTTCGGCCTGTGGATCGAAAAAGTGAAAAACGTGCAGGTGATCGGCAACAACATCACCGGCATGCGCGACCTCGCCTCGGCGCAGCGCGGCAACGGCATCCAGCTCTACAACTCGCAGCATGCCACCATCATCGACAACCACGTCAGCTTCACGCGCGACGGCATCTACGTCGACGTCTCCGACCACGCGCTGTTCCGCGGCAATCGCCTGCATCACCTGCGCTACGGCACGCATTACATGAATTCGAATTACAACGTGTGGGAAGGCAACCAGAGCTACCTCAACCGCGGCGGCCTGGCGCTGATGGAGGTGCGCAACCAGACCGTGCGCAACAACCAGGCCTGGGGAAATTCCGACCACGGCATCATGCTGCGCACCATCCAGGATTCCGTGGTCGAAAACAATATCGTGGCCGGCAACCGTCGCGGCTTTTTCATCTATGACGCCGAGTACAACACGCTGCGTGGCAACCTGGTGATCGGCAATCGCGTGGGCATGCACGTGTGGGCGGGCTCGATCAACAACGCGGTCGATGGCAACGACCTGATCCACAACCGCGAGCAGATCCGCTACGTGGCGAGCCGCGACGAGCAATGGGGCGGCAAGACCGGCAACTACTGGAGCAACTACCTGGGCTGGGATCGCGACGGCGACGGCGTGGGCGACGTGCCCTACGAGGCCAGCGATATCGTGGATCGCCTCACCTGGAAATACCCGGCGGTCAAGTTGCTGCTGAACAGCCCTGCGGTGCAGACACTGCGCATGGTGGCGCGGCAATTCCCGCTGCTGCGCGCGACCAGCATCGTCGACCAACACCCGCGCATGCGGCCTTTTCATACTGACTGGAGTACCTGGCTTGCCAAACAGCGTCATTGAAATCCGCCACGTCTCGCGCCACTTCGGCCCCGTACATGCGGTCAACGGAATCAGCCTGGATGTCCTCGAAGGCGAGACCCTGGGCCTCATCGGCCATAACGGCGCCGGCAAGAGCACGCTGTTCAAGATGATGCTGGGGCTGATTCCGGCCTCCGCCGGCAGCATCCGCATCCACGGCACGCCGGTGCACGGCAGCGCCTTCCGCGAGTTGCGTCGGGCCATCGGCTACCTGCCGGAAAACCTCGCCTTCTACGACAACCTCACCGGACTGGAAACGCTACAGTTCTTCGCATCGCTCAAGGGCTGCGACCGGGCATCATGCCCTGCCCTGCTGAAGAAAGTCGGGCTGGGTCATGCCAGCCACCGGCGCGTGGACGGCTACTCCAAGGGCATGCGCCAGCGCCTGGGATTCGCGCAGGCACTGCTCGGCAACCCGCGCATCCTGTTCCTCGACGAACCGACCAACGGCCTCGACCCGGAGGGCATCCGCGAATTTTATGAAATGCTGAAAGAACTCAACCAAGCCGGCGTCACGGTGGTAATCACCTCGCACATCCTCTCCGAAATCCAGGAGCGCGTGCAGCGCCTGGCAGTAATGAAATCCGGCAAGCTGCATGCGCTGGGCACCGTGCAGGAGTTGCGCGAGGCGGTCGATCTGCCACTGGTGATACGGCTGCGGCTGCAATGCACATCCGACACGTTAAAAACGGCCCTGAACGGCATCGCACTGGAAACGCTGGATACGGAAGGCGACACCATCGTGATCCGCTGCCAGCGCATCCACAAAATGGAACTCCTGCGCCGCATCAATACGCTGGGCGAATCCGTCGATGACATCGTCGTGCGCGAACCGTCGCTGGAAGACGTGTTTCTTGGATATGCGGGATAGAGCCTATTTCAGTAGGAAACAAAAGATGCGTTTGCCCACAAAAGAGATGGATGCAAGGCGCGAAGCGCGGCGAATGGTCGCTCCATTCGCAAGCTTCGCAACGCGGCAGATGCTCTTTTGTGGGCAAACCCTCCGGGCTGGTCCTGCATTGCACGCAGGACGTCGTTGCTCGCTGCTCATTTGGAATGACCAAACTTCGCAACTCGCGTCTAGTCTTGCGTGCAATGCAGGGCCAGCGCACATTTGTTTCCTACTGAAATAGGCTCTTAGCATGATTGAAATTACCCAAATCAAGGTCATCGCCGCCAAGGAATTCCGCGACCGCATCCGCAACCGCTGGGTGATCGCGGTGGCCGCCATCTTTACGCTGTTCGCGCTGGCCATTACCTACTTCGGCGCCGCGCAGCAGGGTGAGGTCGGATTCCGCAACATCGAATTCACCATCGCCAGCCTGGTCAGCCTGGTCATCTACCTTATTCCGCTGATCGCGCTGATCCTGGGCTACGACGCCATCGTCGGCGAGCGCGAGCGCGGCTCGCTCGATCTGCTGCTCTCCATGCCGATCACGCGGCTGGAACTGCTGCTGGGCAAGTTCACCGGCCTGTCGCTGGCGCTTGCCTCGTCCACGCTGGCCGGCTTCGGGCTGGTCGGACTGCTGCTCGCCAGCCAGACGGACAGCGCGGCGATGTTTCACTATGCCGGCTTCATGGTCAGCGCGATCCTGCTGGGCATGGTGTTTCTCAGCCTGGCGGTGATGGTCTCGGTGATCGCACGCGACCGCGCCCGTGCCAGCGGCGCCGCAATCGCGGTGTGGTTCCTGTTCGTACTGGTTTACGATCTGGCACTGCTCGGCGTGCTGGTGCTGTCGGGCGGCGCATTCGGCGAGGAGTTGTTCCCCGTCCTGCTGCTGCTCAATCCGGCCGATATCTTCCGCCTGCTCAATATTTTCAACATGGAAGACCTCAAAAATTTCTACGGACTGGCCACGGTGTTCCCGGCCAGCCTGTCCAACCCCTGGCTGCTCGGGAGCATGATGGTCGCCTGGATCGTCGCCCCCCTCGCCATCGCTCAATGGAGATTCAAATGAATTTTACCCGCCTAGCCCTCGCGCTTTCCCTGGCTGCCGCCTTGGTCGCCTGCAGCAAACCCGAAGCCGCCGTGCAGCCGCTTGCCATCCAGACCGGCACCGCCTGCTCGATGGACGGCATGATCCTCGCCGACTTCCCCGGCCCCAAGGGGCAGATCCACTACGCCAGCGGCGCGCCGGATTTCTTCTGCGACACGAC
>DATHWE010000146.1:0-3305 GCA_035460905.1 Methylophilaceae bacterium
CTGGCGCTGGCACTGCTCATCTGGCAACGCCCGAATCTGCTGCTGCTCGACGAACCGACCAACCACCTCGACCTCGACATGCGCGAAGCGCTTACGCTGGCACTGCAGGAAACCGACGCCGCCGTAGTGCTGGTCTCGCATGACCGCCACCTGCTGCGCACCACCGCCGACAGTCTTTATCTGGTCGACGCCGGCCAGATGACGCCGTTCGACGGCGACCTCGATGACTACGCCAACTGGCTGGCCGAACAACGCAACGCCACCAGTGCTTCCACCCCGGACGAAAGCAAAGCCGCTCGCCGGGAAGCACGCGAAAACGCCGAAAAAACCCGCCAGCAACTGCTCGCGCAACGCAGGCCGTTGGTAAAGGAAGCGGAAAAACTGGAAAAACTGATGCCTGGTTGGCAGCAGGAAAAGGATCAGCTCGATGAGCGACTGGGAGATCCAGCGCTGTACAGCAATCCTGATCGGACGTTACTGGAAAGCCTGCTCAAGCGCCAGGCGCAGCTTGCCAATGATATCGAGAATGCCGAGATGCGCTGGCTGGAAATACAGGAGCAACTGGAAAGCCTGGCTGACTGAAGTCTGCGACGGAAACCTATGTCTCCCTGGATCATCAGTGTTTATTTCATTGTTAGCACTATTACCTTCATCCTCTACGCGCTGGATAAATCTGCCGCAAAGAACAATCGCTGGCGGATAGAGGAAAACACCCTGCATCTTTGCGGTTTGATCGGAGGCTGGCCAGGCGCACTGCTGGCCCAACGCCTCTTACGCCACAAAACGAAGAAAACATCTTTTCAAATTGTTTTCTGGATAACCGTCGTATTCAACGTTGGCGCTAACGGTTGGCTGCTTCTTGCTTCGGCCGCACAGGATTTACGGTACAGCATGGGCGTGCCGTAGGGACTCGTCTCAAAACTTAACACCTGTACCATTTCGGCACACTTGCCATGAACACCTTCCTTGGCATTGTCTTTCCCTTACTCTATTACTGGTAATTTCCAGTTTCCTTATTTCACCTGCCTCTCCCGCGGTTTATCCCCTGATTTTCAGTAATTTCTTGCGCTTGGCACGCTGCTTGCCATAGGAGTACTGCCGAGCTCGAAATCATTCGACCGGGACGAAATTCATTCAGCAGATACTGAGGAGAGCGATACCATGATTTACGCACAACCCGGCCAGCCTGGCGCCAAGGTCAATTTCAAGCCCCGTTACGAAAACTTCATTGGGGGCCAATGGGTACCTCCGGTCGGTGGCGAATATTTCGATGTCATCACACCCGTTACGGGCAAGGTATTCACACAGGTCCCGCGTTCGTATGAAGCGGATAGCGAACTGGCGCTGGATGCCGCCCATGCCGCTCGTGAAGCCTGGGGAAAAACTTCAGTTCAAGAGCGCGCCCGCATGCTCCTTAAAATCGCCGACCGCATCGAGGAAAACCTCGAAACCATTGCCGTCGCCGAAACCTGGGACAACGGCAAGCCCATTCGCGAGACGCTGAATGCGGATATCCCGCTGGCCGCTGATCATTTCCGTTATTTCGCAGGCTGCCTGCGCGCTCAGGAAGGCGGCATCGGCGAGATCAATGACGACACCGTGGCTTATCACTTCCATGAACCATTGGGTGTCGTCGCACAAATCATTCCCTGGAATTTCCCGCTGCTGATGGCCGCATGGAAGCTGGCGCCCGCACTGGCCGCCGGCAACTGCATCGTGCTGAAGCCCGCACAGCAAACGCCCGTTTCCATCCTGATCCTGGTCGAACTGATCCAGGATCTGTTGCCTCCCGGCGTGCTGAATGTGGTCAATGGCTACGGTCAGGAAGTCGGCAAATCGCTGGCACTGAGCAGCCGCATTGCCAAGCTGGCATTCACCGGCGGTACCGTCACCGGCAAGCTGATCATGCAATATGCATCCGAGAACATCATCCCGGTTACGTTGGAACTGGGCGGCAAGTCGCCCAATATCTTTTTCGCGGACATCGCCGACAAGGACGATGCATTCTTCGACAAGGCAGTTGAAGGCTTCATCATGTTCGCCTTCAATCAGGGTGAAGTCTGCACCTGCCCGTCACGCGCACTGGTCCATGAATCCATTTACGACAAGTTCATGGAACGCGTGCTGAAGCGCATGAAGGAAATCAAGCAAGGCAATCCGCTCGACACCGAAACGCAGGTGGGCGCACAAGCCTCCAGCGACCAGGTCGAGAAGATCCTGTGGTACATCCAGGTAGGTCGCGACGAAGGCGCTGAGCTGCTGATCGGTGGCGAGCGCGTGAATCCAGGTGGCGAACTAAGCGACGGCTATTACATCAAGCCGACCGTGTTCAAGGGTACCAACGACATGCGCATTTTCCAGGAAGAGATCTTCGGGCCGGTACTGTCGGTAACCACCTTCAAGACCACGGAGGAAGCGCTGGCCATCGCCAACGATACCGAGTTCGGCCTCGGCGCCGGCGTATGGACACGCGACGTCAACACCGCCTATCGCATGGGCCGCGGCATTCAGGCCGGCCGTGTGTGGACCAATTGCTATCACCATTATCCCGCGCATGCGGCGTTCGGCGGTTACAAGAAGTCCGGCATCGGACGCGAAACCCACAAGATGATGCTTGACCACTACCAGCAAACCAAGTGTCTCCTGGTGAGCTATAGCACGGACAAGCTCGGCCTGTTCTAAGCACTGCTAGTCGCGTAGCCCTTTTGCAGCAGGGCTGACCTTGCCCGCATCTTCTCCGTTTCCCCCTTTGCGAGAGAAGATGCGGGCAAGGCGTAACCCTGCGCGACCCAAAGGGCAACCAGCAGACATCTGTAAGCCACTGGAGAACACATGCGCCGCAAACTCGTCGTTGGTAATTGGAAAATGCACGGCAGCATCGCCGCTAATCGGGCGTTACTGGAAAAAGCCGTAGCAGGCGTTTACACCTGCTATCACGCCGATTTCGTGGTGTGCGTGCCTTATCCTTATATCGCCCAAGCGCAGATCCTGCTCGCCGGCAGCAATGTCTATTGGGGAGCGCAGAACTTGTGCTCCACGCGAGACGGTGCCAGCACCGGCGCGGTTTCGCCGGCGATGCTGACGGATTTCGGCTGCACCCATGTCATCATCGGCCACTCGGAACGGCGCAACCTGTTCCATGAGACCGACGACACCGCTGCGGCACGCTTCAATGCTGCGCGCGAAGCCGGGCTCGTGCCTATCTTCTGCATGGGCGAATCGGCGGAAGAGCGCGAATCGGACTGGACGGAATACATCGTCGGACGTCAGCTCGATTCCATCCTGCGAAGGTTCGGCCCGCAGGC
>DATHWE010000147.1:0-8089 GCA_035460905.1 Methylophilaceae bacterium
GTGCGGCGCGATTTCGTGCCTATGCGCACGCGCCTGATTGCCGGCGTGGACATTGACCGCAGCCCCGGCAGCTACAATGAGCGCAAGATCACTCCGCAATTCGTGACGCTGGCCTCGGGCGCCAGGCAGTACACCTCTTACGCGCTGAATGGCGTCAACTACGATTACGATGTCACCTACACCGGCGTATCGCCCTACCTGCACGGTGAATTCTCGCCGCTGGAACGGCTGCGCATCACCGCCGGCCTGCGCTACGACCGCATCACCTACGATTACGACAATAATCTTTCGACCCTAGCCACCGGCTCGCTGCGCCGGCCGGCCAGTACCGAGGTCGATTTCAGCCATCTCAGCCCAAAACTAGGCGCGACCTGGCAAGTCAGCGCGACCGATAGCCTCTACGTCAGTTATGCCGAAGGCTTCCGTGCACCGTCCGAAGGACAGTTGTTCCGGCAAGGGGCCAGCGTGAATACAGTGAGTCTCGACCCCATCGAGGCAAGGAACTACGAAATCGGCTGGCGCGGCCGAGCTGGCTGGCTGGACTACACCGCGGCGGTGTTCGATCTGGAAAAGGATAACGACGTGCTCGGTTTCCGCGACGGCAACGGCGACACGCTCGCGGTCAACAACGGCAAGACCTCGCATCGCGGCCTGGAACTTGGCCTCTCCGCCGCGCTGGCGGACAACCTCCGCCTCAACGGCGCCTTCTCGTGGACGCGCCACCGCTACGACGAATGGATCGTCAACAGCACCACCGACTTCTCCGGCAACGAAATCGAAAGCGCTCCGCGCGCGCTCGCTAACATCTCGCTCGACTACGCGCCGGGCTTGCTCAACGGCGGCAAGCTGGGACTGGAATGGGTGCACGTGGGACACTACCGTATGGACCAGGCCAACACGCCAGGCGAATCCTATGAGGGACACGACCTCTTCAATGCGCGCGGCAATTATTTCGTGACACGTGAGTGGGAGGTGTACGGGAGGCTGATGAATATTGCAGACAAGCGTTATGCCGAAGCGGCGGCGTACTCGGCGACCAACGGCCGCGAATTTGCGCCGGGGATGCCGCGTACGGCTTATGTCGGGGTGGTTTATCATTGGGGCTCCCAACAAAAGTAATCAAGCATGCGAAATCTCCTGCTGACTTTGTGTTTACTCTGGCTGGCTCAGCCTGCGATGGCGCACGAAGGGCACACCCACGACAAAACCACGGCAACAGCTCGCTCGACTTTGGCTGTCAGCGCGCTTTTCGACGAGCCAGGCCGACTTTGGCGTGCCGAGGTCGATGGCGGGCGGGTGATGGTGAGTCGCTCGGATGACAGCGGACGCACTTTCAGCGCGCCGGTCGCGGTAAACCGGCAGCCCGAGAAAGTGGGGGCCGAAGGCGAGTTGCGCCCCAAGATTGCCTTCGGTAAAAAAGGCGAAATCTATGTCACCTGGACGCAGGCGTTGGACAAACCCTACGCCGGCCACATCAAATTCAGCCGCTCGCTCGACGGCGGCAAGTCGTTCTCCGCACCGGTCATCGTCAACCGCAACACCGATCCGATCACGCACCGTTTCGAATCCCTGGCGGTCGCGGACGACGGCACGATTTACGTGGCCTGGATCGACAAACGCGACTTGCAGGCAGCGAAAGCGGCCGGCAGGAAATACGACGGCGCGGCGATTTATGTCGCGGTGTCTGGCGACGGCGGCGCGAGTTTCGGGGCGGAGTACAAAGTCGCCGACGGCAGTTGCGAGTGCTGCCGCATTGGGTTGGCGACCGAGCCGGGTGGCACGGCAGTCATCTTCTGGCGGCATGTTTACGAAGGTAGCATCCGCGACCATGCCGTGGCCCGCATCGGGCCGCAAGGTGTTTTGAAAGAGCCGGTGCGCGCGACTTTCGGCAACTGGAAAATTGACGCCTGTCCGCACCATGGCCCGGCCATTGCGCGCGGCGGCGATTGGGGCTGGCATCTGGCGTGGTATGACGGCAACGAAAGAAAAGCTGGCCTCTATGTCGCCCGCCTGGACGGCGAAGCCTGGGTGACTTCGCCGGCGCGCCGTTTCGGTAACACCGACGCGCAAGCCGGGCATCCAGTGCTATTTGCAATGGGCGAGCAGGTTTTCCTGGCATGGAAGGAAATGACCGACACCAGCGCAGTCATCATGACGATGGTTTCCGAGGACGGTGGCCGTTCGTGGGGCTCGCCGCGCAAGGTCGCCGAGACATCCGGTGCGGCGGATAACCCTTTCCTGATCTCCGACGGCAAGCAGGTGTATTTGTCGTGGAATACCCGGCAGGACGGCTATCGCCTGATCGACATGAGCGCTGCCAAATGAAATTTGGTTTTCTTGGACTGTTGCTACTTGCCTTGCCGGTCATGGCCGGCGATTTGCGTCCTTTCGACCGCGGCAGCCGAGCCGCCATCGAGCAGACACATGCCGGCAAGCCTTTCGTGCTGGCGTTCTGGTCGGTGGATTGCGCGTATTGCCCGGAAGAGATCAAACATCTTGGCGCGCTGGTGCGCCAGCGGCCTGCTATCAAGCTGGTGCTGGTGAGCGTGGATGGCATGGAGATGAAGTCCGAAGCCGGCGCGAAGCTGGCCGAGTATCTGCCTGGGGGGCAGGGCGAGCATTGGATATTCGCCGGCGATGATCCCGACCGCTTGTATTTCGCCATCGATCGCAAATGGCATGGCGAGCTGCCGCGTACCTATTTTTACGATGGTGCGGGCGGCGTGCGGGGAATGTCCGGCCAAATTGATGCTGCATGGCTTGCGAATTGGGCGCGCGGAGTCAGTCGCTAAGCCCTGCGAAAGATCTGCTATTGCCCGACCTTGGGCGGTTCCTTGTCGAAGTAATAGCTGATGCGCTTGCCCGGGCTGAGGTAATCCAGCGCTTCTTTCGGCAATTGGCTGGGACGCAGGCATTGGGTGATGCTGAGGGAGGCTTCTTCGCCCAGATCGATCAACATTGGCGTCTTGCGCGGCACTTCAGGCAGATGCAACATCACGCAGGGGCGCAGCGGTTTGCTCGGGTTGACCGAAATCACCATGCCGTGATCGCCGCTGGAAAGACGCACGATGCTGCCGGGCGGGTAGACACCCATGCTCTTGATCAGCAGTTTGAGGATGGACGGGTCGAGCTTGGCGCGCTGGCGCGAGAACATGTTGGCCAGCGCTTCGTATGGCGTCATCGCCGTCGCCATGTCCATCGGGTTGCACAGGTTGTCATAGGTGTTCACGATGGCAACGATGCGCGCAAGGCGGTCGATTTCCTCTCCCTTGAGTTTGCTCGGATAGCCGCTGCCGTCCACGCATTCATGATGTTGCAGGATGATCTGCGCTACCCTGGGGTCAAGCTTGAAATTCACGGCAAAATCCGCGCCGAACTTGCAGTGTTCGTGCATCAGCGCAAGCTCGGATTTGGTCAAGGGATCGGTCTTGCGGGTGATGCGATCCGGAATCTGCGATTTGCCGATGTCGTGAAAAAGCGCGGCCATCGTCAGGTGTTTGACTTCCTCCTCACTCATGTCCAGCGATTTGGCGAGTATCATCGCCAGCACTGTGACATTCAGCGAGTGCGAGTATTGCTCCGCCATGCCGCGCCGGTCATTCATGGCATGCAATACGATGTCGCTTTCCGTCAGCAGCGATTCCACCATGCAATCCACCAGGGCATGCGCCTCGGCCATCGACTTCGGCGGAGTGATGTGAATTTCGCGTTCGATGCGGGTGATCGTGGTCGCGGCCTGCACGAATTTGTGCTCGCATTCATGCACGGCCTGGCGCAACTCCTCCAGGCGCTGCGTTTCAAAATCCTCCTTTACCTCATGCGCGGCAGCGGCTTCGGCTTCGGTGAGTGCCGCCGGTATTTCCGGCTTCGTCTCCGGCGCGGCTGGAACGGGTGGCGGCGGTATGCAATCGCTGCGTAGCGGGTCGTAGCGTATTTGCTTCAGGCCGAGGGCCTTGATCTGCGCGATTTGGCCTTCGTTGCGGATCTTGAAATTGCTGAAGGTGAAAGGGTGATCCATCCAGCCAAGTTCGAGATGGATATAGAGGCCTACTCTCAGTTGATCCGGAGTGATGGTGTTGACGGGTTCCGGTTTCATGATGATCTTCCCGTGGGCGGGCTATTTTTCAACAATTTTACGAGTTCTTCAAAAGGAATGGGGCGGCCGTAGAGGTATCCCTGAGCTTCGGTGCAGCCGCGAGCATACAGGAAGTCGCGCTGCTCGATTTTTTCGACGCCCTCGGCGGTGATGCCCAGCCCGAGATTCTGGCCGAGTGCGATGATGGCGCTGGCGATAGCGGCATCTTCCGCATCATCCGGCAGGTCATGCACGAAAGACTGGTCGATCTTGAGCTTGTCCAATGGGAATTTTTTCAGGTACGACAACGAAGAGTAGCCGGTGCCGAAGTCATCCAGCGCCAGGCGCACTCCCATCGATTTCAGCTGCTGGCAGATGTCGATGACGTATTCCACATTGCGCATGATCGCGCTTTCGGTAATTTCCAGTTCCAGCATGGCCGGGTCGCACCCGGTTTCTACCAGCACACCGTAGACGGTATCGGCGAAATTGGAACGGTGGATCTGTACGCCGGACACATTGACGGCAATCCATTGCAGAGGAATCCCAAGCTGGGCCAGACGCATGGCGTGATTGGCCGCTTCGCGCAGCACCCACTCGCCGATCTGCACGATGAGCCCGGTTTCCTCCGCCAGCGGGATGAACTTGTCCGGCGACACCATGCCCAGCTCCGGGTGGTGCCAGCGCAGCAGGGCCTCTGCCGCGATGATGTTGCCGGTTTCCAGCGATACCTGCGGCTGGTAATAGACTTCCAGCTGCCGGCGTTCAAGTGCGCGGCGCAGCAGGGTATCCAGCGTCAGCCGTTCGCGCGCGTGGTCGCTTAATTGGCTGGCGTAGAAGCGGTAATCGTTCTTGCCTTCGTTCTTGACCTGGTACATGGCGATATCGGCGGCCTTGATCAGGTCGTCCGCGTTCCGGCCGTCTTCCGGATAGATGCTGATGCCGATGCTGGCGCCGATGAACAGTTCGTAGCCGTCGATCACGAACTCGTCCTGGATGCCGGCGATGATTTTCTTGGCGACAGTGGCGGGGTCTTCGACATCGCCCATGAATTCCATCATCACCACAAACTCGTCGCCGCCCAGGCGCGCGATGGTATCGCTGTCGCGTACCGAGGCACTAAGGCGCTGGGCGGCTTTTTTCAGCAATTTGTCGCCGACCTGATGGCCCAAGGTGTCGTTGATGTTCTTGAAGCGATCCAGATCGACGAACAGCAGCGCGATCTTGGTATTTTCGCGCTCGGCGCGCTTGATGGCATGCTCCAGCAGTTCGTTGAGCAGGCGGCGGTTGGGCAGGCCGGTCAGCGGGTCGTGGTTGACCAGCTCGTACAGGCGCTGCTGCGAATGCTTGATCTCCGAAATGTCGGCAAACACCGCGACATAATGGGAAATCTGGTTTTCCTCGTTCTTGACGACGGTGATCGTCAGCCATTCCGGATAGATCTCGCCGTTCTTGCGCCGGTTGCGGACTTCGCCGCGCCAGCGCCCGGTCTGCTCCAGGCTTTCCCACATCGCGGCAAAGAACTCCGGCGGATGGATTCCGGCATTGAGTATGGACGGTGAAAGTCCCAACACTTCCGCTTCGGTGTAACCGGTGATCTCGGTGAAACCTTTGTTGATGCCGGTGATGCGGTTCTCGGCGTCGCAGATAACGATCCCTTCTGCGGCGGTATCGAACGCAATGGTGGCCTGGCCCAGTCGTTTGTTGGCGATATCCCGTTGGATTGCGACGCCGATCGATCGGCTGGCGGCGAGCAGGGCGCCGATTTCCTCTGACGATATCCGTTCGGCGTTATCGAAACGCTCGAAGCTAATCAGCCCCCACCAATGCTTTTCGGTATAGATGGGCAGCAGGGCGATGGATTGCACCTGCCGCTGCTTGAGAAAGGCCTGTTCGGCCGGAGGGAAATCCGCCAGCGTGCCGAAAACCGGTTCGCCACGCCTCAGCATTACCTGCCAACGACGATGCTCGGGCAGGTTGAAATCAATTTCGCGATGCTCTGCTCCACGCGGGGCGACTGTGTGCTCGGGATCCTCCCAATCAATCAGCTTGCTGCAGATCGCTAGATCATGTTCCTGGACATTCCTGAAAATCTGGATGCGCGTAAAGCGCGATGCTTTGCCGATCAAGCCCAAGGCGGCAGGTATGGCTTTTTGCCAGGATTCTGCGGAGTAGAGCAGCCAGTCGGTGGTAATCAGTGCGTCGAGTATGGCGCCGCGTCGGTTGAGGCTGATCTCTGCCTGCTTGCGCTCGGTGATGTCGCGGCCAAGCACCACCATGCCGTAGCGATCGCCATTTTCAAGGAACAAAGGCACCTTGATGACATCGAAAAACCTTAGCTCGCCATCCGGCGAAGGAATGACCTGCTCTTCGCGCAAGGTTATGCGGGCCTGCCATGTTCGCTCGTCCGATTCGGCACAAAAGCGGAAGGCATCGCGGTATTGCGGCGGGGTCTGTTCGGCCAGCTCCTCGTCGGTTCTGAACGCGTAATTGTCCCCATCCAGCTGAAACAGCGCCAGGCCGCTTTCATTCGCGGCAAGCCATCGACCTTCGCCATCCTTGAAGCAGATGAAATCCGGACTCGCATTGAGCAGGGCGCGCAACAAGGTTTCCAGCCCTTGGGTGGTTGTCAGGAGTGGCTCGAATGGCAGCATCGCGTTGAGAGTTTCAGCAGTCATTGGGGGATGGGAGGTGCCCCGGTGTCGTAGCGGTAGGCCTTGATCGCTGCTGGTATGGGTACTGCAACATTGTCATACGTATTTTCGCCACAGCCCTTTGTTTGCGCGTGAACCGGCATTTTTTAAACGAGGTTTTTCGCTGCATATTGTGTGCGTTGATGCGTCTGCGCGCAACCAGAAAAATGCATGAATCCCTATTCATTTGCTGGATATGCTTGAAAAAAAACTTTTGCACCTCACATTGGAGTCATCGCAATGAATATCTCCGGGGAAACCAACCATGCGTTTCGACAAACTGACGACTAAATTCCAGCAGGCCTTGGGTGATGCCCAGAGCCTCGCCAATGCCAATGACCATGCCTATATCGAGCCGATCCATCTGCTGACGGCATTGCTCAGCCAGGACGATGGCGGGACGGCCTCGCTGTTGTCGCGCGCCGGAGTGAATCTGGCACCGCTCAAAAGCGCATTGCAGCAAGCCGTGGACCGCTTGCCGAAAGTGGAAGGCACGGGTGGCGAGATATCGATTTCGCGCGACCTGAACAACCTGCTCAACTTGACCGACAAGGAAGCGTTGAAGCGTGGTGACGCATTCATTGCCAGCGAAATGTTCCTGCTGGCGCTGACCGAGGACAAGGGCGAGGCTGGCCGGCTGCTCAAGCAGCACGGGCTCGACCGCAAGGCGCTGGATCAGGCGATCCAGGCGGTGCGCGGCGGCGAGAATGTGCAGAGCGCCGAAGCGGAGGGTAGCCGCGAGGCACTGAAGAAGTACACCCTGGACCTGACCGAGCGCGCCCGTCAAGGCAAGCTCGACCCGGTGATCGGTCGTGACGATGAAATCCGCCGTGCGATCCAGGTGCTGCAGCGCCGCACCAAGAACAACCCGGTGCTGATCGGCGAGCCCGGCGTTGGCAAGACGGCCATCGTCGAGGGGCTGGCGCAGCGCATCGTCAACGGTGAGGTGCCGGAAACGCTGAAAAACAAGAAGGTGCTGTCGCTCGACATGGCGGCGCTGCTGGCTGGCGCAAAATACCGCGGTGAATTCGAAGAGCGCCTGAAAGCCGTGCTCAAGGAGTTGGCGCTGGACGAAGGCCGCACCATCGTTTTTATCGACGAAATCCATACCATGGTCGGCGCCGGCAAGGCCGAAGGTGCAATGGACGCAGGCAATATGCTGAAACCGGCGCTGGCGCGAGGTGAGTTGCACTGCGTCGGCGCGACGACTCTCGACGAATACCGCAAATACATCGAAAAGGATGCCGCGCTGGAGCGCCGTTTCCAGAAGGTGCTGGTGGACGAGCCGTCGGTCGAATCGACCATCGCCATCCTGCGCGGT
>DATHWE010000148.1:0-35110 GCA_035460905.1 Methylophilaceae bacterium
CTGAAGCTGGGCGAGCGCGTGGAAAGCCCCGATGCCGTCAGCCTGCCACTGGATCTGGCGATTGCGCTGCTGGAAGACAGCAATGGCGTGATCGACCTCGACCTGCCGATTTCCGGCAGCCTGGATGACCCGCAATTCAGCTACGGCAAGATCATCTGGAAAGCCATCGTCAACGTCATCGGCAAGGTCGCTACGGCGCCGTTCCGCGCGCTTGGAAAGCTGCTGGGCATCAGTTCGGACAAGCTCGAGGCCGTGGATTTCGACCCCGGGTTTGCCGCGCTCGCCCCGCCGGAGCAGGAAAAGCTAAAAGCCATCGCCGATGCGATGAGCAAGCGACCGGCACTGGCTTTGCGCATCGCCCCGGCGTTCGACCCCGTCGCCGACAAGGCCGCGCTGCAGGAAACGGCTACCCGCCGCGACGTTCTGCTTGAAATGGGACTGACGCTCAAGGAAGGCGAGCCGCCGGGACCACTGGACCTCAACAACGTCAAGGTGCAGACCGCGATCGAGAACTTGCTCAAGGATCGCAAGGGCGAAAAGCGCAACCTGAAGGCGCTGGATACGATGAAGGATTATTTCCGGAAATCCAAGCCCGAGGACATTCCCAAGTACGAAACCATGCTGCAAGAGCTCAAGACAACCGCAAAAATCACGGATGCTGATCTGGTCGCGCTGGCCCAGGCTCGGGCCGCCGCCATGCAGGCCTATCTGGTCGACAAGGGCGGCCTGGCAGCCGGGCGCGTCAGCGTGATGGAACCGGGGAAAACCACAGGCAACGGCAAAACGGTCCCGGCAAAGATGGAGCTGGGCGTCGGCAAGAGTTAGGCTCAAGCGGTACTTTTCTGGCAGGCGGATGAACTGAATGCATTAATTGGCATCCATTCGATAACCTGTCTTTCATTACATCATTTGCGAGGTTTTCATGGTCGCTTGGCTTCCGGCATTCAAAACCATACTCCCTTACGTAACGCAGATCGTCACCCTGGCCTTGCCGGCGTTCACGGTGAAAAGCGATGCCGACGCTTCACAGGAAGTCGTCAGCCAGCAGATTACGGAATTGCAAAACGCAGCGACGCGCAATACCGAGGCCGTCAAGATGCTGGCGGCGCAGCTACAAAAGGCGATTGCCGATATCGAGCAAGGTGCAACGCGCATCGAAAAAGAGCTGCAGAAAACCCGGCAATTATGCATCGTGGCGATCACGGTTTCGGGCATCGCCATTCTGCTCGGGATCGCGGCATTGATCTCAGGCAAGTGATCGAGCACTCCATAACCACTTAAAGGAGGCATCATGGCGACACAAATTTTCGTGAATCTACCGGTGAAGAATTTGCAGCGCTCCATCGCCTTTTTTACTGCACTCGGCTACACCTTCAACCTCAACTTCACCAACGAAAATGCCACCTGCATGGTCATCGACGACAACATTTTCGTCATGCTGCTGGTAGAAAAATTCTTCAAGACATTCATCAGCAAGGAAATCTGCGACGCGCGAAAAAACACGGAAGTCTTGCTGGCCCTGGCCTGCGACAACCGTGCCCAAGTGGATGAACAACTCGCCAAGGCGGTTGCGGCTGGCGCCACCATTCCCCGCGAACCGCAGGATCTCGGTTTCATGTACTCCCAGGCCTTCGAAGACCTCGACGGTCACATCTGGGAGTTGTTCTATATGGAGCCTACTGCCGAGGGCCAGGGCTGAACTGCACGCGCAGCATGCGGTTGAATCGGTGGATGCTCAGCGCCGTGCAACTGTCGCGTGATTTTGGTCCAGGCCAGTTTTTCCAAAAGTCAGGCTGGTGTCGGAATGACCAGGTGCTGCTCCAGGAAGCGAATCAACAATTGCGTTTTCAACGGCAAATGGCGGCGTGAAGGATAGACCGCATACAGCGACTGCTGCCGACCGGGGCGGAACTGCGGCAATACCAGTTTCAGCTCGCCGCGCTCGATCTCGTCATGGATCTGCCAGTAACACACCATGCCTATGCCGAGGCCGTCCTTGATCGCGGCGACCAGCGCCTCACTGTAGTTGGTCTGGAAGTTGCCGCGCACTTTCTGGTGGAACAGCTTGCCCTCGTACATGAATTCCCAATTGTAGTTTTCGTTGAGCACAATGCAGTTATGGTGTTCGAGGTCGGCGGGATGCACGAGCGGGCCGGCGCCTGAGAGATACTCTTCAGTAGCGCACAACACTTCGGGCGAAGGGCCGAGCTTGCGCGCGATCAGGCTGGAATCGTTCATCTGAGCGCCGCGGATCGCGAGGTCTATGCCCTCGGCGACGATATCCAGCACCTTGTCCGACAGCTCGAAGTTGATGCGTATCGATGGATAGAGCCGGATGAACTGCGTGATCAGCGGCATCAGGTACAGCCGCGCGAACGAGGCCGAGGCGGTCATGCGGATCTGGCCGCTGGGCTGGGTTTTCTCGCCCCACTCGCTTTCGTACTGTTCCACCAGCTCCAGCAGGTTCACCGATTGCTCGAACAGCCGCTGCCCTTCGTCGGTAGGCTGGATAGTGCGCGTGGTGCGGTGGAACAGCCGCGAGCCGAAATCGGCTTCCAGCTGCGCCAGGCGCTTGCTGATCACCCCCGGCGTGGTCTGCGCGATCGCGGCCACTGCCGACAGGCTGCGTTTATCATAGATCTGCACGAACAGTTTCAAGTCATCGATGGATTTGAACATTGCCCGCCTACCGATTCGCTTTCAGTATTCGTAGATCGAGAAATAATACCTGCCGCAGGCCGACAAGCGCACTGCGATATCGTGCCACCAGCCGTGTAGATGCCCATCGCTATTTTTGCTGCCGTTTACCGTAAATCTCATATCGCCTCCTCGCGTCGGATGATACGAATAAGGGCCGGTTGCGCGCCGGCCCCGCGCCTTACATGGCCGTGATGAAGGCGTGGCTCACCCAGATGAAGCCGGCAGTGGTAACCACAAAGCTCAGTGCAGTGTAAACCTTCCACAGTACGTTATTCCAGAAGTCGGGCTTGAGCATCGCGATCACGAAAATGCTGGGGTTGGTCATCCCGCCAATCACCACTAGCCAGCAAGCAGCGGCGGGCAACTGGTAGCCGCCGGCGGTCGCCGCGCCGTAGAACGCAAAGCAGAACAGCGCCATCAGGATGTAGTCAATATGGGCTTTGATCAGCAGCCCGTAATCCTTGACCACCCCGCCGTCCACGCCCTTGACCACGAACCAGCGTGCGAACGTACCCAGCCAGGCAAGCAGCAGCGCCGCACTGACCATCGTGATGCCGCCTTTCAACAAGATTTCCATTTTTAACCCCTCCTAATTCAAGAATAGTGATTGATGCCTGACGCTCAGTGCC
The DNA here is from genome assembly GCA_035460905.1 of Methylophilaceae bacterium. GTDB lineage: Bacteria > Pseudomonadota > Gammaproteobacteria > Burkholderiales > Methylophilaceae > MM2. The sequence continues at coordinate 3,330 of DATHWE010000148.1, forward strand.
CGTGCAGATGAAAGACCTTGTTCATGATCTTCCACTCGCCATCCACCTTGAGCAGGTTGAAAAAGTCGGTGAAGCGATGCCCGGTCCAGTTGTCCGACTCCACCCGCGCGCTCGCCACCGTGCCGACCAGGTCTATTGCCACAATGCGCGCCTGCAGATCCCTGGCCGGGCCGTTCTGGTCGTTCCAGTCGTACAGATTCTGGATCGGGCCCGCGAACAGACTGTCGCCGACGTAGCCATAGATCGTGGCCTCTGCATGAAACGCCGGCCGCATGCGCTCGCCCTCGCCGCTGACCGCGCCATCGATGTAGTGCTGGATGGTCGCAGTGATTTTTTCGTATTCCGTGATATCGGTTGCAGTGCTCATGATCTCTCTCCGTGTTGGTGATGAAGCCATCATCTTCTTTTTCATTTTCGGGATAAATAACTTAACGGGAACAACACTTATCCCAGATTGGGAACAATCAACAAAAAAAAGCCGGGGAGGAGAGACCCGGCCAAGTGGCAAAAAATGGAGATAAGCAAACCGGAAACAGGTTATCGGCCGGCGACCTCCTCCTCCGCAGTGGGGGCACCCCAGCCGCCGCCCAGAGCCCGGATCAATCCAACCGAAGCCACGGACCGCTGACCCATGCTCTGGCTTTGCGCTCGCTCGGCCGCAAGGCTGGTCCGCTGTGCATCGATGACCTCGAAGTAACTGGCGGAACCGTTGCTATAACGCACTTCGGCCAAGTGCGATGCCTGCCTGGCCGACGCGATGGCCTCATCCTGGAAGCCGATTTGCCTGTCCAGCGTGCGCAAAGCGCTCAGATTATTTTCCACCTCCTGGAAACCCACCAGCACCTGCTGCCGGTAATTGGCAACCTGTGTTTCATACCCGGCATCGGCGCGTGCGAGGTTGGCCTTGTTGCGGCCGCCGTCGAAGATGGGCAGGCTTAGCGCAGTGCCAAGCAGCGGCCCCAGCAGCCAGCTGCGGCTGGACCATTTGAACAGATCCGACAATTCGTTGGAGGCGTAGCCGCCCGAACCCGTCAGCACCAGCTTGGGAAAGAATGCTGCCTTGGCCACACCGACGCGTGCGCTGGCCGCTGCCAGCTGGCGCTGCGCCTGCGCGATATCGGGGCGACGCTCCAGCAATTCCGACGGCAGACCGGCCGGCACGATCACCGTGGCGGGTTGCAACGGCGCGGGCGCCAGCGTGAATTGAGCAGGAGCCTTGCCCAGCAAGATCGCCAGTGCATGCTCCTGCTGGGCGCGCACGCGCTTCACGCTCTCCGCTTCCGCCTGCACGATGGAAAGCTCGGTCCTGGCCTTGGCAACGTCGAGCTCGCTGGTATCCCCCATATCGAAACGGACCTGTACCAGGCGCACCTCTTCCCGGCGCAGCGCGATGGTTTTCTCCAGGATCGCCAGCTCGGAATCGAGCGAGCGTATGGAGAAATACTGCTGCGCCACGTCCGCCTGCAAGGCCAGCAAGACGGAACGATAAGCGGCTTCCTGCGCTGCAGCGTCCAGCTTGGCGGCGCGGCTGTCATCCGACAGGCGGCCGATCAGGTCGACCTCGTAGGAGGCATTTACCTGGGCGCGCCACTCCGTCGTGGGCGGAGTCGTGCTATCGCGTAAACGCGTCGGCCCGAAGCCGCCATTGAGCTGGAAGCCGCGGTTGGCGTCCACCACACTGGTCGTCGCGCGCGCTTCCTTGACCCGGGCCAGCGCAATCGCCAGGCCGGGGTTGGCTTCGGTGGCTTGGTTGATCAGGCTGTCCAGTTGGCTGTCAGCATAAATTTTCCACCACTGTCCACGGTCCGACTGGTCGGCGGGCACGCCAGCTTTCCACGCACCCTCCAGGGCAGCGGCTTCGCGGTACTGTGCTGGCACATCGAGCGTTACCTGTTCCGGCGGCTTTACGGTGGTGCAACCGGCCAGTACCAGCGTGGCCGTCAATGCGGTCAGTTTCCAGTTCAGCAATGTCATGGTCAGACTCCCTTCTGCGGCTCGGCAGCCAATGCGATGGTGCCCGGCGCGTCTATTGTTTTGGTTTCGTGCGTGCACTTCGCGACCATGGTGCGCAGCAGCACATAGAAGATCGGCGTCAGGAACAGGCCAAAGATGGTCACGCCTATCATCCCGGCGAACACCGCAATGCCCATCGCATGGCGCATTTCGGAGCCGGCGCCGGTGGAAAGCACCAGCGGCACCACGCCGGCGATGAAGGCGATGGAGGTCATCAGGATCGGACGCAGGCGCAGGCGAGCAGCTTCGATCGCCGCTTCATAGATCTTGCGACCTTCGAGCTCCAGCTCGCGGGCGAACTCGACGATGAGGATCGCGTTCTTGCAGGCAAGCCCCACCAGCACCACCAGGCTGATCTGTGTGAAGATGTTGTTGTCCCCGTCCGTGAGCCACACGCCGAAGATCGCCGACAGCAGGCCCATGGGTACGATCAGCAGCACGGCCAGCGGCAGCGTCAGGCTTTCGTACTGCGCGGCGAGTACGAGGAACACCAGCAGCACCGACAGCGGCAGGATGACGAACAGCGTGTTGCCGGCGATCTTTTCCTGATAGGTCAGCTCGGTCCACTCGAAACCGATGCCGCGCGGCAGGGTTTCCGCCGCGATGCGCTCGACTGCGGCCTGCGCCTCGCCGGTGCTGTAGCCGGGCGCCGCGCCGCCGTTGACGTCGGCCGAAGGGAAGCCGTTGTAGCGCATGGCGCGATCCGGCCCGTAACTTTGCGTCATCTTCAGCACGGACGACAGCGGCACCATCTCGCCCTTGTCATTGCGCGTCTTCAACAGGCCGATATCCTCGGCATGCGCGCGAAACTGCGCATCGGCCTGAACTCGCACCTGATAGGTTCGGTCGAATTTATTGAAATCGTTGACGTAGAGCGAACCCAGGTAGATCTGCAACGTATCGAACACTTCCGGAATCGAGACGCCGAGCTGCTGCGCATATGTACGGTCGACATCGGCATACAGTTGCGGCACGTTGATCTGATAGCTTGAGAACATGCCGGTCAGCTCGGGCGCCTTTTGCGCCTTGGCCATGAAGGCCTGCAGCCCTTCATTGAGCGCTTCGTTGCCGAGTGCCGCGCGGTCCTGAATCTGCAGCTTGAAGCCGCCGATGGTGCCCAGCCCCTGTACCGGCGGCGGCGGGAACACGGCAATGAACGCGCCCTGTATAGCGGCGTATTCCTTGTTCAGCTGCTGCGCGATGGCGAAGCCGTTCAACTCGGGTGTCTTGCGCTCGTTGAAGGGCTTCAGCGTGGCAAACACGATGCCGGAGTTGGGGCTGTTGGTGAAGCCGTTGATCGACAGCCCAGGGAAAGCCACGGCTGACTCCACGCCCGGATGCTTCAGGGCGATCTCGCTCATCTGGCGGATGACATCCTCGGTGCGGTCCAGCGAAGCTGCATCCGGCAACTGGGCAAAGCTCACCAGGTACTGCTTGTCCTGCGCCGGGATGAAGCCGGCCGGCACCTTGTGCAGCAGGAACATCGTGGCGCCGATCAGCAGCGCATACACGGCCAGCATCACGCTCTTGTGCCGCAGCACAGCCGTCACGCCGCCGCCGTAATTTTCCGAACCGCGATGGAAGACGCGGTTGAAACGCACGAAGAACCAGCCGAACAGGCCGTCGATGGTGCGCTGAAAAGCGTCCTTCTTCGCGTCGTGCGGCTTGAGCAGCAATGCGGCCAGCGCGGGGGACAGCGTCAGCGAATTGAAGGCCGAAATCACCGTGGAGATGGCGATGGTCAGCGCGAACTGCTTGAAGAACTGCCCGGTCAGGCCGCTGACGAATGCCAGCGGCACGAATACGGCGCTCAAGGTCAGCGCAATCGCGACAATGGGGCCCGATACCTCGCGCATTGCGCGGTAGGTAGCCTCCTTCGCGCTCAGCCCGTGGGCGATGTTGCGCTCGACATTCTCGACAACGACGATGGCGTCATCGACCACGATGCCGATGGCCAGCACCAGCCCAAACAGGCTCAGCGTATTAATCGAAAATCCCAGCCCCATCATGATCGCGAATGTGCCGATCACCGACACGGGCACCGCCAGCAACGGGATGATGGAGGCGCGCCAGGTTTGCAGGAACACGATGACCACCAGCACCACCAGCGCTACTGCAATCAGCAGCGTCTCAATGACGGCATGGATGGACGAGCGCACGAACTGCGTCGGGTCGTAAACGATGTGGTATTCCAGGCCTTCCGGCATGTCCTTCTGCAGCTCGGCCATGGTCTTGCGCACGTTGTCGGAGATCTGCAATGCGTTGGAACCGGGTGCCTGGAAAATGGGAATGGCAACCGCGGATTTATTGTTGAGCAGTGAGCGCAGTGCGTACTCACTGGCGCCCAACTCCACGCGCGCCACGTCCTTGAGGCGCGTCACCACGCCGGAGTCGGAGGTGCGAATGACGATATTTTCAAATTCATCTTCCGACACCAGCCGGCCGCGCGCATTGACGGAAATCTGGTAATCCACGCCCGGCAATGAAGGCGATGCGCCGATCACGCCGGCGGCGACATCCACGTTCTGCTGGCGGATCGCATTGACCACGTCGTTGGCTGTCAGCCGGCGTTCCGCCACCTTGCGCGGATCCAGCCAGATGCGCATGGAATAATCGCCTGCGCCGAACAGCCGCACCTGACCCACGCCCTCGATGCGCCCCAGCCTGTCCTTCACGTTGAGCACCGCGTAATTGCGCAGGTAAGTCATGTCATAGCGGTCGTTGGGCGAGAGCAAATGGACGACCATGGTGAGGTCGGGCGAGCTTTTCACGGTGGTGACACCCAGCCGTTGCACTTCCTCGGGCAGGCGCGGCAGCGCCTGGTTGACGCGGTTCTGCACCAGTTGCTGTGCGAGGTCGGGCGAGGTGCCGAGCTTGAAGGTCACGGTCAGCGTCATCAGGCCGTCCGAGGTCGCCTGCGAAGCCATGTAGAGCATGCCCTCGACGCCGTTGATCTGCTCCTCGATGGGCGCGGCGACCGTCTCGGCGATGGTCTGCGGATTCGCGCCGGGAAACTGCGCCTTGACGATGACCGACGGCGGCACGACTTCCGGGTACTCGGAAATCGGCAGGTTGAGCATGGAGATGAGGCCGCCAACGAAAATGATCACCGACAGCACGCCCGCAAAAATCGGCCGGTCTACAAAGAATTTTGAAATGTTCATGGTTTTATTCCTGTTTGGCTGAACCTGCTCAGATCAGCGTTTTCTTTGGCGGCTTGTCCTGCACTTGCGAAGTTTTCAGATTGGCCTGCGGCGGCGTCACGCCAGCCACAACCGGCGCGACCACATCATTGGGGCGCACACGTTGCAGGCCGTTGACGATGACCTTCTCGCCTGCCTGCAAGCCGGAACGCACGACGCGCTTACCATCGATTACCGGCCCCAGCGTCACCGCACGGTATGTTGCCTTGTTATCTGCGCCGACGATCATGACGTACTTCTTGTCCTGGTCGGTGCCGACCGCCTTGTCGTCGATCAGCAAGGCCGGCTTGGTCCCGCCGCCGCCGATGCGGACGCGGGCGTACATGCCGGGCGTCAGCAGATTCGAGGTGTTATTAACGACAGCGCGCACGCGGATGGTGCCGGAAGCGGTATCGACGCGGTTGTCGAATGCCTGCAACTGGCCGCGGTGGGGATAACCGTCCTCGTTGCTCAATCCGATCGATACCGGAATGCGGGCAACATTGGTGTTACCGGCCGCGCCGTGCGCCGCGTAGCGCTGGAAGGTCTGCTCGTCGATTTCGAAATTGACGTACATCGGAGAGACCGACACCAGCGTGGTCAACGACGGCGTATTCAGGCCGGTGCCGACGAGATTGCCGGTGGTGATTTCAGCACGCGACACGCGGCCGCTGACGGGCGCGGTGATCGAGGTGTATTGCAGGTTGAGTCGTGCGGTCATGATCGCAGCTTCGGTGCCCTTGAGCCGCGCTTCCGCTTCCAGCACGGCGCTCGCACGCTGGTCCAGCTCGCGCCTTGCCACAGCATGCTCGTCAGCCAGCCGGCGCGTACGCTCGAGCTCGGTTTGCGCCAGTTCCAGTGCCGCTTGCGCCTGTGCTTTTTCTGCTTCGACACGCGCCATTTCCGCCTCATATGGACGCGGGTCGATGGTGAACAGCGGATCGCCCTTCCTGACCAGCTGGCCTTCGCGGAAATGCACCGCGTCGATGGTGCCGGCCACGCGCGGCCGGATTTCCACGTATTCGATGGCTTCGACACGGCCGGAGAAATCGTCCCATTCGATCACGGAACGCTCAACGACGGGCGCCACCGTGACCGGCGTAGGCGCAACCGCAACAGCTTGCGGCTTAGCGGCTTCACTATTGAGCGAAATACCGGCGACTGTGCCGATCAGCGCCAGGCCGATGGCTACGACGACAAGTTTGCGAGAAAAGAAGGGGGTAGCGGTTTCCATGATTGACTCCCTGCGATGGATACGAAAATTGGATAAATGATTTATGCAGCGTCGGCCACAAACTGGCTGACGACCTGCACAACTTGATCGAAACCGGGATGCTCGGGTTGAGCCAGCTTGCCTTGGGCACCTTCGATGCGGCGCATCTGCACCGGCACGCCTGCGGCAATCAGTTTGGCGGCGTACTGCTCGGCCTCGTCGCGCAATGGATCGAGCTCTGCGCTGACGATGAGCGCCGGCGCCAAGCCGCCCAGGCGACGCGAAGTGGCGGGTGCAGCATAGGGATGCATGGCATCGCTGGCGCATGGCAGGTAATCGCTCCAGGCTTTGCGGCACGGGCAGTCGTCGGCTTTCTGCATGGATCGAGTGGCCTGCTGCGGATCCAGCATGGGGCTGATCAACACCTGGCCTCGCAGCTTGGCGTGATCGACCCTGAGTCCGCGGTCGCGCGCCATCATGGCTACGACAGCTGCCAGATTGCCGCCGGCCTGATCACCGGCAACAATGATGCGGGTGGCATCGGCACCTAATTCAGGCGCATGCGCCGCAGTCCACAGCAGCGCCTCGAAAGCGAGCTCCACCGTCGCAGGAAAATGCAGTTTTGGAGCGAGCGGGTAATCCACGCAAACCATGACCGCCTCAGTGGCCAGCCTGCGGGCCAGGCCGGCCGCATCATCGACGCTACCGCAATTGAACAGACCTCCATGGAAATACAGCATCACCGGCAGCGGAACCGCGCGTTCGGCTTTGCCGTATACACGTAGCCCCACTTTTTCGTCCGTCTGTTGCGAGGCAAACGCGGTGGTCCAGGATGGCATGCCTGTGCTGTCGGTAATGTTCAATGTCGGTTCCATGTGATGATTTAGCAGTGGACTCACTCGTTCAGCGCAACCCGCCAGCGATGTACAGTGCCTCGCCGGTGATCCAGGCAGCATCGTCGGATGCCAGAAAGACTGCAGCCGGAGCGATATCCTGAACCTGGCCGATGCGACCCAATGGCGTCTGGCTTTCGATGGACGTGCGGAACTCGCCCTCGGCGAAACCAACGCTATGCAAGCCTTCGGTTTCCACCATGCCGGGGTTGATGGCATTGACGCGGATTTTGCGCGGACCCAACTCCTTTGAGAGTGAGCGCGTGACCGCATCGACAGCGGCCTTGGTCGCGCTGTAAACCGCGGCGGTGGGGAGCGCGTAGGTGCCGGAGACCAGGGAACTGATGTTGACGATGCTGCCGCCTGCCTCGGTGAAATGCTTGACGGCTTCCTGCGTGGTGAGAATCAGGCCCAGCACATTGAGGTTGAACTGCTTGTGGAAGTGCTCTTCGGTGACGTCTTCGAGCGGCGAGAATTCATAGATGCCGGCATTGTTGACGAGGATGTCCACCTGGCCGTAGGCCTTGGTGGCTTGCGCGAACAGCTTTTCGATATCGGCCTTGACGGCGACATTGGCCTGCACCGCAATCGCCTTGCCGCCTGCGCTGACGATATCTGCAACCACTTGCTCTGCACCAGCCTTGCTGGAGGAATAATTGACGACAACCGATGCGCCTTCTGCTGCATAAAGCTTGGCAATGGCGGCACCGATGCCTTTGGATGCGCCCGTGACGACGGCAACTTTATTTGCGAATTTGTTAGCCATGATATGTACTCCTTGAACAATGAGAGATGTTTGAAGCTGTGCAAACTATATCTATGCAATATATCAAGATAAATACGGTAATATTAGAAATACTGTCCATTTAAACTGGACAATAAAATATTGAGGGAGGAACTATGGATCGCTTCGATGCCATGCTGGCTTTCACTCGAGTCGTGGAATTGGCGAGCTTCACCAAGGCAGCGCTGTCATTGAACCTGCCCAAGACCACTGTTTCGGCACAGGTGCAATCGCTCGAAGCTCGCTTGCGCGTAAAGCTGCTTAATCGCACAACACGGCATGTCAGCGTCACCACGGATGGCGCCGCCTACTATGAACGCGCTGTGCGCTTGCTGCAGGAACTCGAGGAAACGGAGTCGCTGGTCAGCCAGGCTACGGCCAGCCCCAAGGGCCGACTGAGAGTTGACGTGCCCGGCTCCATCGGCAGGCGGATACTCATCCCCGCACTGCAGGACTTCTTCAGGCGCTATCCCGAAATAGCATTGGAAGTCGGCTGCAACGACCGACCGGTAGACTTATTGGAAGAAGGGGTGGATTGCGTGATTCGCGGTGGCGAGTTGACCGACTTGTCGCTGGTGGCTCGCCGCGTCGGCTCGCTCAAGTTCGTGACGTGCGCCAGCCCGGCTTACCTGGCGGAATATGGCATGCCCGAGAAACCGGCCGACATCGAGCGCCACATGGCTGTCCATTATTTCTCGTCCAAGACCGGGAAAATTTTCGAATTCGACTTTACCAAAGATGGCGCCAAAACCGTCATCACCGGCCATAACCGCCTGATGCTGAATGACGGCGACGCTTGCCTGGCGGCCGCCCTGGCCGGTGCCGGCATCGCCCAGTTGCCAACCTTCATGGTGCAGGATCATATTGCTTCTGGCGAATTAATCATTGTATTGGGAACCTACCTGTCGGAAAACCTGCCCATTTACGCGCTTTATCCGCAGAATCGCCACCTTTCCTCCAAGGTGCGGGCTTTTATCGACTGGGTAGCCGAAGTCTTCGACAGCAGCGACCTGGTGCAGACCCGCTCGACCTACCCGCAACGCGGGTCGATCTAATAAATCCAGATTTCTTTTGACGGCAACATTATCCGCAGATCAGGATACGACCCGGCACTCTTCAAGAAATCTGACGACTTTCTCCGCTGGCAAAGGGTGGCTGAAAAAATACCCTTGCACTTCATCACAGCCGTAATTGCGCAGGATGGCCAGCTGCTTGTCGCTCTCTACGCCCTCTGCGATCACCAGCAGATTTAGGCCATGCGCCATCTGGATGATTGAACGGACAATGGCAGCATCGTCCGGATCTACTTCAATATTACGGATGAACGACTGGTCAATCTTGAGCTTGTCCACCTTGAAGCGTTTCAGGTAGGCAAGGCTGGAGTAGCCGGTGCCGAAGTCGTCGATGGACAGACTGATACCGGCTGCCTTCAATTGCTCGACCATGCTCAGTGTGCGCTCGACATCCTGGATCAGAATCGATTCAGTCAGCTCCAACTCCAGCCACTGCGGCGCGATGCCGGCACTGCGCACGATGTTGGTTACCGTATTGGCAATATCGCCGCGCCGGAACTGGATGGCCGAAAGATTGACAGCCACCGTCCGCGGTTCGAAGCCGGCATCCTGCCAGAGTCGTTGCTGACGGCAAACCTCGCGCAGCACCCATTCCCCGATCTGCACGATCAGACCGCTTTCCTCGGCAACAGGGATGAATTTCCCCGGCATGACCAGACCGTGTTCCGGGCTGTTCCAGCGAATCAATGCCTCGAGACCAACAACCCTGCCGTCTGCAAGATCGAGCTGCGGCTGGTAATGCAGTATGAACTCGTCATTCTTGAGCGCCTGATGCAGGTCGTTCTTCAAATGCAGGCGTTCCATCGCCTGTATATTCATCTGCTCGGTATAAAAGCGGTAGGCATTGCGCCCGGCGTCTTTCGCGTAATACATCGCCGTGTCGGCGACCTTCATCAACGTATCGAAATCCTCGCCATCCTCGGGGTAGATGCCGATACCGATGCTGAACGAAGTATTCAGGACATGCCCATGGATATCGAACGGATCCTCCAGCCGGTCGAGTATCTTTTGCGCTACCACCGACACGATACCAAGATCGGTCACATCAGCCAGCAGGATGACGAATTCATCGCCACCCAGGCGACTGATCGTGTCAGTCTCGCGCACGCAGCACTTCAGCCTTTCAGCGACCCCCAGCAGTAGCTGGTCTCCCAGCACGTGACCCAGGGTATCGTTGATACTCTTGAACTGGTCGAGATCGAGAAACAGCATTGCCACCCAGCTTTCAACATCATCCCGAGCGACCGAATGCCGTGCCTGTTCGAAGCGATCCCGTAACAGCAGGCGATTCGGCAGCTTGGTGAGGGGATCGTGATAGGCGAGAAATTGCAGCTGGGCCTCAATGGCCTTGCGGTCGGAAATATCCGAGAAGATGCCGATGAAGTTGGTCACCTTGCCTGTGCCATCGCGCACGGTGCTGATATCCAGCCATTTTGGGTAGATTTCACCATTCTTCCGGCGATCCCAGATTTCACCTCGCCAGATGCCCTCCGTCCTGAGCTGGTGCCACAATGCATTATAAAAATCCTGGTCGTGGCGGCCTGATGAAAGAATGCTCGGGTTACGGCCGACGACCTCTTTGGCGCTGTAACCCGTGATCTGTTCGAATGCATGATTGACGAGCAGGATGCGGTTGCTGGCATCCGTGATCGCCACCGCTTCATTGGTGTTGGAAAGCACCAGGGAAAACAGGCTGCTCTGCTCCTCTGACCGTATTCTTTCAGTAACGTCGCGCCCCAGGATGACCAGCGAACGCCGCTCGCCTTGTGCATCGAAGAGCGGAGATTTGCATACCTCGAATACACGCTCGCCGATCTCGGGAAAATGCACAGCCACCATCGTCTCGACAGGCTTGCCGGCTAACCACGCTACTTCGTCGGACTCAACGCAGGCAAGCAGACTGTCGCGAAATTCAGGACGAACCAGTTCCGCCAGTTCAGCATCGGTTTTACCCTGCCACGGGAGATTTTCCAAACCGTAGACTTCGATGGCCGCCTTGTTGAGCACCTGCCAGCGCCCTTCCGCGCCTTTGACTGCGATGAAGTCGGGCGAAGCATTGATCAGCGCGTAAAAATTCTCGTCAGACAGATAGGATTCCTTACTTGTAACGCTGCCTGTAAAGCGATAACCCCGTCCGTATTCGGTCTTGATGAGCGTGTCCGCATCAGCACATGCCTCGCGCAATCGCGATTTGATGGCCGAAATACAGCGCGCGATGCTTTCATCGGAGGCCGGCTTACCTTGCCAGACGATTTCGATCAATTGCTCCTTGGAAACCAGGTTTCCGGCATGCTGGACCAGCAAGCACAATGCGGCCAGCTCTTTGGGCTGGTAACTGAGCATACCTTTGACTTCATGGATGACGCCCAGGTCGCTATCGATTCTGAATTTCCCAAAACCCGCATGGAATCTCTTCTTTAACACAAGCCCACACTCCTCATTAAGGATTTGATCAGGATTTTAATGCGCATTGTTATTAGCATGTGCCTGCAGGTGCAATACCCATTATCCAAATAAAGAAATAAAAATCTTTATTAAATTCTGATCAATAAACTTTTTTTATCAATACGAAATGAGGAGATGGCTGAATGAAAACGAACTTGCCAGTGACTCAGAAGGAAGCTCCTTATCCACCAGGTTCGATACTGGTCTCAAAAACCGACCTGAAAGGCACCATCACCTACGCCAATCTGGCATTCATCGAAATGAGCGGCTTCAGCAAGGCAGAACTCTACGGCAAGAATCATAACCTCGTGCGTCATCCGGACATGCCAGAGGAAGCTTTCAAAGACCTGTGGGAGACTGTCAAACAAGGACGGCCATGGCGCGGCATTGTAAAGAACCGCCGCAAGGACGGCGACCATTATTGGGTGGATGCGATGGTGGTGCCTTTGCGCAAGAATAACCAAACCATCGGCTTCATGTCGGTACGACGAGAACCATCGAGGCAGCAAGTGGAGCATATCGACCAGTTGTATCGCCAGGTCAAGGACAAAAAAAGAACCCTCAAACGTCGCGGACTGATGGATAGGGTCTACCGCTACTCCTTCCGCACCCGATATGCAGTGTTTGCCTCAACGATGGTAGCGCTGACCGTCATGGCAGTGCTCGCCGGAGCTAGCGGCATGCTGGAATTAGCCGTTGCTCTGGTATTTGCGGAAGCTCTGCTTGCCGTGACATCAAGCATGTTCCTGAGCCGTACGATGTGTGCTCCGTTGATACAAGCCATTCAATTTTTCGACCAGATCGCACAGGGAAATCTCGACAACAATATTACAGTCGATGGCAATGACCTATCCGGCCAGCTGGTTTCGTCGGTGGCGTATACGCAAACGCATCTGCGCGTGATCATCGATGAAATATCGCGTGCCGCAGCCACCTTGCAGAATCGCTGTGACGACCTGCAGCAGGAGGTGGCGCACGTCGCAGCCCACTCGGAAGAACAACAGGACCGCGTTGCGAATGTCAGCGCTGCGATCGAGCAAGTGAGCACTTCCGTCACTCAAGTGGCGGACAGCACCGACGAAGCAGCAAGCTCCGCCCGGTCAACCATGCTGATAGTCAACGAAGGCAATGCCAAGATGGGCCGCAGCCTGGAATCGGTGTCGCGCGTAGTGCAGATCGTCCAGACAAGCAACAAGACGCTGAATGAACTGAGCGAGTCCATCGCCAAGGTAGGCGTTGTCACAAACGTCATCCGGGAGATTGCCGACCAGACCAATCTTCTGGCCCTGAATGCCGCGATCGAAGCGGCGCGCGCAGGCGAACAGGGGCGCGGCTTTGCGGTGGTCGCGGACGAAGTGCGCAATCTGGCTGAACGCACTTCGGAAAGCACCTCGCATATTGCACAAATCGTCGGCGAAATCCAGAAGACGGCCCTGTCTGCCGTGGCCTCCATGAGCGATGCCGTCCAGGAAGTCGAGCAGGGCATCGACATGCTGCAGCAGAGCAATGCCAGCCTTCAACAGATCACGGCTGCCAGCCAGTCGGTGACCGATGCCGCTTCGCATATCGCCAGCGCGACTAACGAACAATCGACAGCAACTGAAGACGTCGCCAAAAACATGGAGCATATTTCAACGCTCATTAATGGCAATGGCGACAGTATCCTACGAGTCCAGCAATCCGTTGGCGAGTTGCTGGAAACCTCTGCCGAGTTGCAGGAGCTTGTCGGGCATTTCGACGCTGCGAAAACAGCCTGAACACGTGCAATAAAATGGCCTGCCGGGTTTCCCGGGCAGGCCATTTCTGCAGGCGTTCGGTTAAAGGATAGGTACGATCAGCAGCGCCACAATGTTGATGATCTTGATCAGTGGATTGATCGCCGGGCCAGCCGTGTCCTTGTACGGGTCGCCCACCGTGTCGCCGGTCACCGCCGCCTTGTGCGCGTCGGAACCTTTGCCGCCGTGATGGCCGTCCTCGATATGCTTCTTGGCGTTATCCCATGCGCCACCGCCCACCGTCATCGAAATCGCGACGAACAAGCCGGTGACGATGGTGCCGATCAGCAAGCCACCCAATGCCTGCGCGCCGAGGAATTTGCCCACGAGGATCGGGGCCAGCACCGGCAGCAGCGACGGCACGATCATTTCCTTGATGGCGGCCTTGGTCAGCATATCCACCGCACGCGAGTAATCCGGCTTCTCGGTATGGTCCATGATGCCCGGCATTTCCTTGAACTGGCGGCGCACTTCCACCACCACCGAAGAAGCCGCGCGGCCCACCGCTTCCATCGCCATGGCACCGAACAGGTAGGGAATCATGCCGCCGAGGAAGAGGCCGATAATGACCATGTGGTTGGAGAGATCAAATGTGGTTTCAACCCCGGTATGCACGCCCAGCTCATGGGTGAAATCGGCAAACAGCACCAGCGCGGCCAGACCGGCGGAGCCGATGGCATAACCCTTGGTGACGGCCTTGGTGGTATTGCCGACGGCATCCAGCGGATCGGTGATATCGCGAATCGCCTTGGGCAAATGGGCCATTTCGGCAATGCCGCCGGCATTGTCGGTAATCGGGCCATACGCATCGAGCGCCACGATAATGCCTGCCATCGACAGCATCGACGTCGCTGCCACGGCAATGCCATACAGTCCCGCAAGGTAATGCGCCCCAAGAATGCCAAGGCAGATCACCATCACTGGCGCGGCGGTAGCTTTCATCGAGATGCCCAGGCCGGCAATGATGTTGGTCGCATGGCCGGTGGTGGAGGAGCCGGCAACATGCTTGACCGGGCCATATTCGGTTGCGGTGTAGTACTCGGTAATCACTACCATCGCAGCAGTCACGGCCAAACCTATCAGCGCCGCGAGGTAGATGTTCATCGCCGAATAACCCAGGCCGCTATCCGCCATCATCCAGTTGGTCACCGGGTAGAAAGCGATGGCTGACAGCACCCCCGAAACGATCAGCCCGCGATAAAGGGCGTTCATGATCTTGCCGCCTTCGCGCGCCTTGACGAAGAAGGTGCCGATGATCGACGCCACGATGGAGATGCCGCCCAGCACCAGCGGATAGGTCAGCGCGTTTTCCGATCCCGGCATCAGCAGCGCACCGAGCAACATGGTCGCGATGATGGTGACGGCGTAGGTCTCGAACAGGTCGGCGGCCATGCCGGCACAGTCGCCGACGTTGTCGCCCACATTGTCCGCGATCACCGCAGGATTGCGTGGATCGTCTTCGGGGATTCCGGCTTCGACCTTGCCCACCAGATCGGCACCGACGTCGGCACCCTTGGTGAAGATCCCGCCGCCGAGACGGGCGAAGATGGAAATCAGCGAACTGCCAAAAGCCAGGCCCACCAGCGGACCGGTATTGACCGCCTCGCCTTCAGGCGTCCCCAACAGCAGGAACAGGTAGTAGCCAGCAACGCCGAGCAGGCCGAGACCCACCACCAGCATGCCGGTGATGGCCCCGCCGCGGAAGGCCACGTTCAGTGCTGCATTGATACCGTTATGCGCCGCTTGCGCGGTTCGAAGATTGGAGCGGACCGAGATGTTCATGCCGATGTAACCGGCAGCCGCAGAAAGTATCGCGCCGATCGCAAAACCGATCGCCGTCAGGCTCCCCAATGCCACCCAGATAATCACGAACAACAGCAAACCCACCAGCCCGATGGTGCCATACTGTCGGTTAAGGTAAGCGGAAGCGCCCTCCTGAATGGCCGAAGCAATTTCAATCATTCGCGCATTTCCCGCAGGTTGCGCCAATACCCACATAATCGTCACGCCGCCGTAGATGATTGCGAGTACAGCACATGCCAAAGCAAACATGATACTTTCCGACATCAACATCTCCTCCTTCGATGACAAGGCCGAGTCATGGGTCAGCCCAAACCCTCTTCTTAGATCACTTCCAAACTGCCTTTCCTGAATCAAACATAAAAACGCCGTCGAAAGACGGCGGTAATGCACTTACAAACTAAATTCCGGCAGCCGCCGTTCGACAGCCACATTTTTGAGCGACACGTAAACCGGCAGACCGCCCTCATATTTCGGATAATCCTCACCCTGAATCAACGGACGCAGGTAGCGCTTGCACTGCTCGGTAATGCCGAAGCCATCCTTGCTGATGAAGTCGAGCGGCATGAATTTCTCGACATTGGCGACGTCCTTCAGCTCGGCGTGGCCAATCTTGTATTTATACGGATCGTTGGACACGCGAATGATCGCCGGCATCACTGAGTTCTTGCCCTTGAGCGCCAGGTCGACCGCCGCCTTGCCCAACTCGTAGGCTTGCTTAACATCGGTTTTTGAAGCGATATGCCGCGCGGCGCGTTGCAGATAATCCGCCACGGCCCAGTGATAGCGATGCCCCAAGGCGTTCTTGATCATGTTGGCAACGATAGGCGCCGCGCCGCCCAGCTGCGCGTGGCCGAACACGTCCTTGATGCCCTGCTCGGCGATGAACTTGCCGTCGGGATAATGGCAGCCCTCGGACACGACAATGGTGCAATGCCCGTGCTTCTTCACTTTCTTGTCCACTTGCGCGAGGAATTTTTCGGGGTCGAACTCGATTTCCGGGAAAAGAATCACCACCGGAAAGCCGTAGTCTTCGACCAGTCCGCCCGCGGCAGCGATCCAGCCGGCATGGCGGCCCATCACTTCGATGACGAAAATCTTGGTGGAGGTCTTGCACATCGAACGCACGTCGAAGCTGGCTTCCAGGGTGGAAACGGCAATGTATTTGGCAACCGAGCCGAAGCCCGGGCAGTTGTCGGTAATGGGCAGGTCGTTGTCCACGGTCTTGGGCACGTGGATGGCCTGCACCGGATAGCCCATGGTCTCGGAAAGCTGGGAAATCTTGTAGCAGGTATCGGCCGAATCGCCGCCGCCGTTATAGAAGAAATAACCGATGTCGTGCGCGCGGAAGACTTCGATCAGACGCTCGTATTCGCGACGGTTGGTTTCCAGGCTTTTGAGCTTGTAGCGGCAGGAACCAAATGCGCCGGAAGGCGTAAAGCGCAAGGCCGCGATGGCTTCGTCGGATTCCTTGCTGGTATCGATGAGGTCTTCGGTAAGGGCACCAATGATGCCGTTGCGGCCGGCATAGACCTTGCCGATCTTGTCCGAATGCTTGCGTGCAGTTTGGATCACGCCACAGGCGGACGCATTGATAACGGCCGTCACGCCGCCGGATTGCGCATAAAACGCGTTTTTGATTTTCTTCGACATTTGGAGCCTGTTTCAGCAGGTTTCATATATCGCGCCGTTTGTCTGCGGGGTGCAGTGCAAGGCGCGGGCTGCGCAGTGTAGTCATTCTCCACAAGCAGGACGCAACACCGCAATGCGTCCCGCAGACAAACGGCAAACATTTTTTCCGACATAAGGGGTTGAGCCAGGACGCGGCGTCTGCCGCGTTGCAGCGCTTGCCAATGGATAACCATGGGCTGCGCACTGCGCCTTGCATCCATCCGCGCCCTGGCTCAACGCGATGAATGAAACCTGCTGAAATAGGCTCCTAAACCCCTCCATGCGCATTAAACAACCCCGCGCAGAATCCAGCAGGGAAAGTCAGAGACCGCTTGGGTGTTGCAGGAACACCCCCAATGGGGATGGGCTAGCTTAACGCAAAACGGGATGAGGCGGAAGCATGCAAAAGAAGGGGCTTAAAACAAAAACGCCCGGCATAAGCCAGGCGTTTCCACTTGCAACAATACTGCTCAGAACGCCGGCTTGTCTTCGGCGTTGTTGTAACGATCAACGCCGGAGAGAATCTCCTGGCGCGCAGCTTCGATACCTTCCCAGCCATCGACCTTCACCCACTTGCCCTTGTCGAGATCCTTATAGTGCTCGAAGAAGTGGCAAATCATGGTCAGGCGCCAGGCGGAAACGTCGTTGTAGTCCTTGAAGTGGCTGTACAGGCCGCACACCTTGTCCACCGGCACGGCCAGCACCTTGGCGTCAGGACCGGCTTCGTCGGTCATCTTCAGCATGCCGAGCGGACGGCAGCGCACCACCACGCCCGGGATCAGCGGCACCGGGGTAATCACCAGTACGTCGACAGGATCGCCGTCTTCGGACAGCGTATGCGGGATGTAGCCGTAGTTGCACGGGTACTGCATGGACGTGCCCATGAATCGATCGACGAAAATTGCGCCGGTTTCCTTGTCCACTTCATACTTGACCGGATCGCCTTGCATCGGGATTTCGATGATGACATTGAAATCGTTGGGTACGTCCTTGCCGGTCGGCACATTCATGAATGCCATGTCGAATTCTGCCCTTCGGAAAAAAGTCCGTAATTATAAAGGATTTAAGCTTTAACTTCCTTAGTCCGTGTGGCTATTAGACTGGCCGCGATGGATACCGCCAGGATCACCGCGACCAACGACAAGGACAGCAGCACCGGTACATGGTAAAAATCCGCGATCAGCAGCTTGATCCCGACGAATATCAGCACTACCGCCACACCGTACTTGAGCAGATGGAAGCGGTCGGCAATATCCGCCAGCAGGAAGTACAACGCGCGCAAACCAAGAATCGCAAAGATGTTGGAAGTAAACACGATGAACGGATCCGTGGTAACCGCAAAGATCGCCGGAATCGAATCCACCGCGAAAATCACGTCGGAAATCTCCACCATCACCAGCACCGCAAACAGTGGCGTGAAGTATCGGAGACCATCCTTCATCACCGTGAAATACTCGCCGTGGTACTCGTTGGTCATGCGCAAGTGCGTACGCATCCACTTGAGCACCGGATTCTTGGCTATGTCGGGTTTGTGCTCGGCGAACAACACCATCTTGATGCCGGTCACCACCAGGAATGCGCCGAAGACATAGAGGATCCACGAAAACTGGCTCACCAGCCACACCCCGGCCAGGATCATCACCGCACGCAGCACTATCGCACCCAGCACGCCATACAGCAGCACGCGTCTCTGGTATTCAGCCGGTACCGCAAAAAAACCGAACAGCATCAGGAACACGAACAGGTTATCGACCGACAGCGATTTCTCGATCAGGTAACCGGTAAAGAACTCCATCGCCTTGGTATTGGCAATCTCGCGCCCCATGCTGCCATCGAGATACCACCACAGCAGGGCATTGAACAGCATGGCCAATGTGAACCAGCCCAGCGACCAGGCCCCAGCCTCCTTCAAGCTCACCTTGCGCGGCTTGTTGCCGCCCAAGGCGAACATGTCCAGCACCAGCATGACGATGACGAAGGCGACAAACGCGCCCCACATCCATCCCTGTGCGACAGTTTCCATGCGCCTAGCCTTCCGCCTTCAAAGCCGCGATACGCTCTTCCAGAGGCGGGTGCGTCATGAACAGGCGCTTGAGGCCGCCGGCTACATGACCGCTGATGCCGAATGCGGCCATCTTGTCCGGCAGAGGCTCGGCGTGAACGCGACCCAGGCGCTCCAGTGCAGAAATCATTTTTTGACGGCCTGCCAAGTTGGCACCGCCGCGGTCAGCGCGGAATTCGCGCTGACGCGAGAACCACATCACGATGATGGAGGCCAGGATACCCAGTACCATTTCCGCGATAATCATGGTCACGAAAAATGCCGGCCCGGTTCCGCGCTCGGTCTTGAACACGACCTTGTCGACCAGGTAGCCGATCACGCGCGACAGGAACATGACGAAGGTATTCACCACGCCCTGGATCAGCGCCAGCGTGACCATGTCGCCGTTGGCGACGTGCGAGACTTCGTGCCCCAGCACCGCCTCGGCTTCCTCGCGCGTCATGGATTGCAGCAGCCCGGTGGAAACCGCGACCAACGCGTTGTTCTTGTTCATGCCGGTGGCGAAAGCGTTGACGTCGGGCGAGTTGTAAATGGCCACTTCAGGCATGCCGATACCGGCCTGCTGCGCCTGACGGCGCACTGTCTCCACCAGCCAGCGCTCGCCCTCGTTGCGCGGCGTTTCGATGACTTCCGCACCGACAGAACGCTTGGCGGTCCATTTGGAAATGGCCAGCGAAATGAAGGAGCCGCCCATGCCCATCACCGCGGCAAAAATCAGCAAGGAGCCGAGATTTAGGCCCTGCGCATTCAGGTAAGGCTCGACGCCCAGGATGCGCATCGTGATGGATAGCACCAGCACGATGGCGAAGTTGGTAGCAAGAAACAGGAACATGCGTTTCATGATGAGTTTCCTTTAAGTGATAAATACCGCGGTTCAGCCGCCCGCGCCGTGCTTTTTGTGTTCGCCCAGCTTGTCCATGATGGCGAACATCAACCCGGAAAATACGAAAGTGACATGAATCCCCACCTTCCATGACAACTGGTGATCGTCGAAGCTGTTGACGTTGACGAATGCCTTGAGCAGTTCGATGCCCGAGATCGCGATGATGGAACCGATCAGCTTCATCTTGAGATCGGCGAAATCCACATGCCCCATCCAGTCCGGGCGATCCTCATGGTCGCCGGTATGAATCTTGGACACGAAATTTTCGTAACCGGCAAAAATAATGATCATCAGCAGATTAGCAACCAGCACCAGGTCCACCAGCGACAACACGCCCACTACAATGCTGCCGTCATTATTGAGCAGCATATGAATAAGATGAACGAACTCCACACCGAAATACCACAGCAACACAACTACCGCCCCGACCAGCCCGAGATAAAACGGCGCGAGCAGCCAACGACTGCCGAACAGCAATCTTTCAAGCAAGTTCTCTATTTTTTCCATAGCGTTTCTCCCAAGTTGACAAACGAACGGCATACTCTTTTGGATATCTGCGATTCTATCTTCATCTCGTTATCATAAAAATTCGAATATACTTTAACTAATATTCGAAAAATACGAACACTTAACCGCGATGAACTACAAGCATCTCTATTACTTCTGGACAGTCGCCAAGGCTGGCAGCATTGCTCGCGCGAGCGAGCAACTGCATCTCACGCCTCAGACCATCAGTGGCCAATTAAGCCTGTTCGAAAGCGTACTTGGTGAGACCCTGTTCGACCGCTCCCGCCGCAGGTTTGCGCTGACGGATGCCGGGCGCACGGTGCTGGGCTATGCCGAAGAGATTTTTTCCCTGGGAAAGGAACTGGAAGAAGTGCTGCACCACCGCCCCGGCGGGCGCCCGCTGCAGTTCCGCGTGGGGGTTTCCGACGCGGTGCCCAAGGCTCTGGCTTACAAACTGATCGAACCCGCACTGCGCGCCACGGAGAACTCGCGCATCGTGTGCCGCGAAGGGAAAGTAGCCGGCTTGATGGCGGAACTGGCAATACACCAACTGGATATCGTTATCGCTGACAGCCCGATGCCGCCGAGGATAGACGTGAAAGCCTTCAACCATTTACTGGGCGAATGCGGCCTGACATTCTTTGCAACGTCGGCATTAGCCGCACACTATGCGGGCGCGTTTCCGCAACGTCTCGACGGTGCCCCGCTGCTGCTGCCCGGAGACGATGTCGCCGTGCGACCCAAACTGATCCGCTGGTTCGACCAGAACCGCATCCGTCCACGCATCGCCGGCGAATTCGACGACAGCGCGCTGATGGCCGCATTCGGTCAGGCGGGGGCCGGAATATTTTCCGCTCCGAGCGCGATTGCGGAGCAGATTCGGGAACAGTATGGTGTAGTGAAAATCGGCGCCACCGATGAGATCACCGAGGGGTTTTACGCCATCTCGGTGGAACGCCGCTTGTCGCACCCCGCCGTCATCGCCATCAGCGAGGCGGCGCGCCAGGAGCTGTTTCTCTAGAGCCTATTACGGCAGGCGCTTATTCAGCCTGATCTTTGGTCAGCGATTCGAACTTGCCGATAGTCGCATCGTATGCCACCAGTTCGCCGTGCTCGATATCGAATAACCAGCCGTGCAGCTTCAGCTTGCCCTGTTCAACGCGTTCCTTGATCCAGGGAAAGGTCAGCAGGTTTTCCAGCGAGACCAGGATGGATGCTTGTTCGCAGGCACAAACCTGCTCTTGCGGAGTCGCTTGCGGCAATTCTGCGCGCACGCGCTCTTTGGCGCGGCTGGCGATGTTGACCCAGTTGCCGATGAATTCGCCCTTGGATTCAGGCGTGCCGTCCTGCATCAGCGCCTGAATACCGCCGCACTGGCGGTGTCCAAGCACGATGATGTGCTCGACCTCGAGCGAACGCACGCCGAACTCCAGCGCGGTACTGACGCCATGCAGACCAGCGCCTTTTTCGTATGGAGGCACCAGGTTCGCCACATTGCGCACGACGAAAAGGTCGCCCGGCTGGCAATCAGTGAGGATAGCCGGATCGACGCGCGAGTCGGAACAGGAAATCACCATCGTCCCCGGCCGTTGCCCTTGCTTCAGCTGGCGGAATAACGCCTTGTTCTGGCCGAAGTAGTTTTCCTGGAAGCGCCTGAAACCGGCGATGAATTTCTTGATGTCATCCATGTGTACTCTCCAATTCTTTTCTGCAAGACTCGACGATTCCTTTCGGAACCAGCTTGAGCGCGGCATAAATGAGTGCCGGCACAATGACAAGATCGTCGAGATGACCCACCACCGGAATGAAATCCGGGATGAGATCGAACGGCAGCAGTATGTAGCCTACGGCCAGTCCGAGCAGTATTTTTGCCAAAAATGGCGTTTCGGGGTGTTTCAATACCAGTCGATAGACGGCGAACTCATTTTTTATCTTTGCCGCCGTGTCGCGTAACACGCCCATCGCGGTCAAGTTTCCAGATCGTGGCCGGTCAACTGCCTCAGCGCTTCGCGATACTTCTCGCCGGTTTTCGCGGCTACGTCCGGCGGCAACTCAGGGCCGGGTGCTTTCTTGTTCCAGCCGGAAGCTTCCAGCCAGTCACGCACGAACTGCTTGTCGAAACTGGGCGGATTGCTGCCGACCCGGTATTGGTCGGCCGGCCAGAAACGCGAGGAATCCGGGGTCAGCGCTTCGTCGATCAGGTACAGCTTCCCGTCTGCATCCAGCCCGAACTCGAACTTGGTATCGGCGATGATGATGCCCTTGGTCAGCGCATACTCCGCTGCAGCTTGATACAAACGGATCGCCACGTCGCGCACCTTGACTGCCAAGTCGGCACCCATCAGCTCGGAGGCTTTTTCAAACGTGATGTTCTCGTCGTGAGCGCCGACCTCGGCCTTGGTGGATGGCGTAAAAATCGGCTGAGGAAGCTGGGAGGCCTCCTGCAAACCAGCCGGCAACGGAATACCGCACACGATGCCAGACTGCTTGTATTCCTTCCAGCCGGAGCCCACCAGATAGCCGCGCACCACCGCCTCAATCGGCAGCGGCTTCAACTTGCGCACGACAATCGCGCGACCAGCGACTTGCGCCTTCTCGGCGTCGCTTACGACAGCGACCGGATCGATGCCGGTAAGGTGATTCGGAATGATGTCCTTCAAACGTTCGAACCAGAAATTCGCCACCTGCGTCAGCACTGCGCCCTTGCCGGGAATGGCCGTCGGCAGCACCACGTCGAAGGCGGACAGGCGATCGGTAGTCACGATCAGCATCTTGTCGGCGTCGATGTCGTAAATATCGCGCACTTTGCCCTGATTGATCAGCGGCAGGCTCTTGATGCTGGATTGCAGTAAGGGTTGTGTCATTGCGTTCCCTAAGGGATAACTTTGAAAAGACTCGAATTATCGCCTTTCAGGCGACGCATGAAAAGCTGCGTTTCATTCTCAATGCGAAATCAGGGATGTCCAATCGGTTATACTTCGGTTTTCGCAATACCCCTATTTATGAAGAGGAACTATGTCCACGACTCCCGCCTGCCCACAATGCACGCTTGAAAATACCTACCCTGACGGCACCAACTATGTCTGCGCAGATTGCGGCTACGAATGGCCAATGAACGAGACTGCCAGCGCCGAAGAAGACGATGGCCTGGTCATCAAGGATGCTAACGGCAACGTGCTGAAGGACGGCGACTCGGTCGTGCTGATCAAGGATCTCAAGGTGAAGGGCTCTTCCACCACCCTGAAACAGGGCACCAAGGTCAAGAGCATCCGCCTGGTCGGTGGCGACCACGGCGTGGATTGCAAGATGGACGCCGGCAACTTCATGCTGAAAGCCGAGTTTCTCAGGAAAGTTTAACTTCCGCGTTTGATTCCGGGCTTGTGAATAACACAGTCCGGAATACCCTCCACTCAGGCCGACTACTTCGTCAGCGCCAAAAATAGCTGCGGCAACTTCTCCGGCAGTTTCTGCACGTTGTCGATCACCGCATACTGGTTGCCGAAGATGTCGGCCACGTACTCGTCCGCCTTGGGATCGAGATTGATGCAGTAGGTATAGATCCCTTGCCGGTCCAGCTCCTGCACCGCCTTGTGCGCATCCTCGATCAACAGGCGAGCATCGTGTACATCCACATCGGCCGGTTTGCCATCGGTCAGGATCAGCATCAGCTTCTTGTCTGCCTGACGGCGTTCCAGCGTATGGGCCGCGTGGCGCATGGCGGCGCCCATGCGGGTGGAATAGCCGGCCTGCATCGCTGCCAGACGGCCTTTGACGGTATCGTCCCAGGTTTCGCCGTAGCCTTTGATATGCAGGTACTGCACCTCGTGCCGGGTATTGGAGTGAAAGCCGGCGATGGCGAAACTGTCGCCCAGTTGTTCGATGGCCCAGCCCAGTAGCGTGACAGCCTCGCGGCTCAGTTCCAGGATGGTTTGCCCGCTCGCGTCCACCGTTTCGTTCAGCGACTGGGACAAATCCAGCAGCAACATCACCGCAATATCGCGGCCGTCGTTGCGGTGGCTCATGTTGATACGCGGATCGGGCGCGGCGCCGCTTTTGTAATCGATCAACGACCGTAGGGCGATGTCCAGATCCAGTTCGCTGCCTTCTTCCTGATAGCGAATACGCACCTTGTTCTGAGGCTTGAGCAAATCGAGGATGCGTTGCAGGCGCTTGGCGAGCACGGCGTGCTTTTCCAGAATGCGGTCGATGTCGCCCGCGTTGCCGGCGGGATGCAAGCTCTCATAGACACTGGCCCAGTCGGGACGGTAGCTCTGGCTGTTGTAGTCCCACTCGTCGTAGTGGCGCGGCGGCAAGCCGCCTGCGGCTTCATCCGAGGCTGCCTGGCGACTTTGCTCGAACTGCTCCTCATCGTCGCTATTCTCAAAATAACGCCACATGTGACGGTTGTCGTCGCGGTAGTCCACCTCGGTATTGTCGAAAAATACGTTGGGCAGTTGATCACTTTGACGGCGCGTGCGGGCACCGAAGGCGATGGCGAGGTCGGCGATGGCTTGCGTGCCGGGGTCGCCGGCGGCCATCAGAGCGCTGAAACGCGCGGCGAATTCGATTACATCGGGATTGCGGTAGCCATGCGCAGCATCGAGAATTGCGCGCGACAGCATCGCCAGGCGGTGACGCACGGCCGATACGCGCTCGGGGTCGCAGGCATCTTCCATCGGCACCGGATGCAGCGCGGCGAAAATACGGCGCAGGCCGGGATACTCGCGCACCGCGAGATACTCCACGCGGCTGTCTTCCAGGCACTCGATGGCCATGCGCTGGAACGGACTGTAATTGTCGGCGAAGATCGGCGTCGTCCAGCGGCGATGGGCGGCCATATGCGCCAGCACGGCGCGGTAGCGATCCAGCCCGGTGACACCCCGGTCGTCGTCGTACGCGTCGGGCAGGCGAATGCCGAACACGTCGTAGTACGGCACGGGTTTGCGCAACTCATCGAAAGCGGTGGAGTACGGAACCAGATGATCGCTGTCGCGCCAAAGCCCGCGCAGGTAGAGATCGAACTGGCGCTCATGGTCAGCCAGCAGCGTACCGTGGCGTTCGCGCTGCAACATCGCCCGGCTGTCTGCCGATTGCAGGCTGAAATAATCGCGCTGACGCTCGGGGTGCGTACGGTAGTTGCGGATGCCGTATTCCACCCAGTTTTTCATGCCACCCAACGACAGCTGACTCGCTAGCAGCGGAGCTTTGGCGAAGAAATCCGGCAAGCCGGGGCTGGGGATGGTGGCCTGATTGCCGTGGATGGAGCTGGAAGTGCGCTGCATAAAATCGATCACCAGCGCCAGATACGCTTCGATTTCAGGCTGCGAATGCAAACGACGCGCAACGGCCGGCAGGGATTGCAGGAAAGGCGCAATGCCGTTGCCGTTGGGCGACTTGAACATCGTGCGTATCGCACGCGAAATCGCCGGCAATGCCGACTCGCCGAGCACGACGGCAACCGAAGGCCACTCTTCAAGAAAGAT
The DNA here is from genome assembly GCA_035460905.1 of Methylophilaceae bacterium. Lineage (GTDB taxonomy): Bacteria > Pseudomonadota > Gammaproteobacteria > Burkholderiales > Methylophilaceae > MM2. The sequence continues at coordinate 29,114 of DATHWE010000148.1, forward strand.
GAGGATAGGCTCGGGACCTCGTCCCATACGGCCCAGAAAGTGCGCTTCTTCGAGATAAGCCTGCACGCCGCCCTGCGTCAGCACCTTGAGTGCATCTTTCATGCAGGCGGCGAAGACCTCGCGCACCTGCGGGAAGCCGTTATTGAGCTTCACCCAGCAGGTTTGCAATTCCCCCTCGAATACTGGCGGTGCTTGGGTTGCCATGAATCGGAGGCCTTAGAGTAAGCGCTTACGCAAACACCGCATCGATGGCGTGATCCAGCGTCACGCGAATGTCCGCGTCGTCGGTGATCGGCCGCGCCAGCGCCATACGGCAAGCATCCAGTGGCGCAACGCCATCGTTGATGAGTGTTGCCGCGTACACCAGCAGGCGGGTGGAAATCCCCTCCACCAGACCGTGGCCCTTGAGATTGCGTGCGGCGACGCCTATCTGCACCAGCTTGCCGGCAGTCTCGGCATCCAGGCCGGTTTCTTTCGCCAGAATTTCCGCTTCCAATGCGGCCGACGGATACTCGAAATCGAAACCGGTAAAGCGCTGGCGGGTGGATTGCTTCAAATCCTTCATCAGACTTTGATAGCCGGGATTGTAGGAAATCACCAGCTGGAAATCCGGATGCGCCTGCACCAGCTCGCCTTTCTTATCCAGCGGCAGCGTGCGGCGATGATCCGTCAAAGGATGGATGACCACCGTCGTGTCCTGACGCGCCTCGACCACTTCGTCCAGATAGCAGATCGCGCCGTGGCGTGCTGCCAGCGTCAACGGACCATCCAGCCAGCGCGTGCCGCCGGCATCCAGCAGGTAGCGGCCCACCAGATCCGACGCGGTCATGTCCTCGTTACAGGCCACGGTAATCAACGGCTTGCCCAGCTTCCACGCCATGTGTTCGACAAAACGCGACTTGCCGCACCCGGTCGGGCCTTTCAGCATCACCGGCAGGCGATTGCGATAAGCGGCCTGGAAAAGCTCAACCTCGTTGCTCTGAGGCTGATAATAGGGCTCGTCCTTGATGCGGTATTGATCAATGTCGAAAGTCTGGCTCATGGTTGCTCGCTCGTTATGAAAAAGCCCCTGCCGACGAAGTCGCAGGGGCTGGTTTGCTACTCCACATCCCGGTTTCGGGATGATTTCAATTCAAGACAAGGCGCAGGGGGCGCAGACAGTACGTTTAGTACGGCAAGCCCCCTGCAACGCAGTATTGGATTGAAAGCGCCCGAAATTACTTGTGGACGCCGAGTTTTTCGCGCCATCCGGGGAACAGCTTGTCCGCATCCTTCGGGAAGGATTCGAACGCACGGGCGAATTCGCGGTGTTCCTTGGCGAACTCGATCGGGTCTGCTCCCGCCTTCCAGCACTCATACGACTGGCGCAGCGAAACCGCACCCGCTGCCGGGCTGTCGATGTGGCCGTAAGAACCGCCACCCGCCGTGTTGATGACATTGCCGTGACCCAGGTTTTCGAAGAAGCCAGGAAGGCGCAACGCGTTCATGCCACCGGAAATAATCGGCGTGGTCGGCTTCATGCCGTACCACTTCTGGAAGTAAACCGGGCCTTGGCACTCATCGCGCTCGATCATGTAAGCGATGATCTTGTCGTCGCCTTCGCCTTCCATCTTGCCGTAGCCCATGGTGCCGACGTGGATGCCGGACGCACCTTGCAGACGGCTCATCTTGGCCAGCACGAAAGCGGTGTAACCACGCTTGGCGGACGGGCTGGTCACAGCGCCGTGACCGGCACGGTGATAGTGCAGGTATTGATTCGGGTACTGGCGGCGTGCGGTGGTTACCATGCCGGGGCCGCCGACATAGCCGTCCACCAGGAATGCGACCTTGTCCGCATCCGGGCCGAAGGCTTCGAGGATGTAGTCGGCGCGAGCGCACATTTCGTAGTGGTCGTCCGCGGTGATGTTCGCGGAGAACAGCTTGGCCTGGCCGGTTTCGTCCTGCGCGCGCTTCATCGCGTCCACCACCAGCGGGATGACCTTCTTCAACGGGCAGAAAGTCTGGTTGCCTTGCGGCTCGTCGTTCTTGATGAAGTCGCCGCCCAGCCAGAACTGGTAGGCTGCATGTGCGAACGGCTCGGGACGCAGGCCCAGCTTGGGCTTGATGATGGTGCCGGCGATGTAGCCGCCGTCCTTGACCGGGCGGCCGAGGATGCGCCACATGTCGCTGATGTCCTTGGACGGGCCGTCAAATAATTGGATCGCGCGCTCCGGCACGTAGAAGTCGATGATCTTGGCGTGCTCGATATCGCCCATGCCCTGGTTATTGCCGATCGCCAGCGTCAGGAAGGAGACGATCATCATGCGACCGTCGGTGATGTTGCGGTCGAACAGCTCCAGCGGATACGCGATGCGCATGTCTTCCGTGGCTTCGTCGATGTAATAGACCAGTGCGTCCACGCCCTTGGTGAAGTCGTCGGTGGTGGAGACCTCGACGTTGGTGCCGGTGGAGGATTCGGCAGCAAAGTGCGCGGCCGCTTCCAGGTAACCGTGGCCGGACTTGGGCTTCATCTTGTAAGCGACCAGGATGTGCTTACCGCCCTTGATGAGCTCTTCTTCCTTGAGACTGAGATCGGAATAACGTGCCGACTGATCCATGACTTCTCCCCCTAGTGTTGTAACCACAAATATAAAGTGGATTGACTATAGGCGATGCCAGTCATAATTAAAAATTAATAGTTATTATAATTAGTATAAAATTAACTTATATATGCTGCGCCTGACCTTACGCCAACTGGAAGTCTTCGAGGCGGTAGCCCACCACCTCAGCTATTCGCGTGCCTCGGAGACGCTCCACCTGACCCAGCCTGCGGTTTCCATCCAGATCAAGCAACTGGAAGAGGCCGTCGGAATACCGCTGTTCGAGCAGCTAGGGAAAAAAATCTACATTACGGAAGCTGGAGAGGAGTTGCGCCGCTACAGCCGTAACATCGTGCAGCAACTGGCAGAGGCCGAAACCGTGTTTGAAGAGATGAAAGGCATGCGGCGCGGCAAGCTGGCGATTTCCGTAGCCAGCACGGCCGGATATTTCATGCCTTTCGTGCTGGCGCAATTCAACAAACGTTTTCCGGAAGTCGCGATCACGCTCAACGTCAGCAACCGCGAGGTTTTGCTTCAGGAGCTGGCACAGAACGCGATGGACTTCGCCATCATGGGCCGCCCGCCGGACGGTCTAGGACTGGACTTCACGTCCTTCCTGGACAACCCGTTGGTGGTGATCGCTCCGCCGGATCATCCATTGGCAAAAGAACGAAAGATTCCCCTGACGCGCATCCAGCAGGAGACGTTCATCGCCCGCGAACAGGGCTCAGGCACGCGCAGTGCGACGGAACGGTTTTTTGCGGAAAAAAATATCCGGCTCACGACCGGCACCGAGATGAGCAAGAACGAATCGATCAAGCAGGCGGTGCAGGCCGGCATGGGGCTCAGCATCCTGTCGCTCAATACCGTGATGCTGGAGCTGGAAGCGAAACGGCTTGCGGTGCTGGACGTCGAAGCTTTCCCCATCCAGCGCCACTGGTACCTGGTACACCGCACAGGCAAGCGCCTGCCGGGCGTGGCACAGGTGTTCAAGGAGTTCATGCTGAACGAGGCTGCCGACCTCCTGAAGTCGGAAGCCGGTTACGTGTAACACACTATGCGCCGTACCAGTGGCGCAGCAGTGCCAGATCGACGAATCCACGCCCATCGGCATTCCCTTCCAGCACCCGGAAAGGCGCATCGGGCTCGCCCAGGTCGCTCAGCACGGCCAACGCACCGTCAAATTGCTCATGTGCGGTGTAGCCGTTGACGGTCACAACCGTCTTTACGCCCGCCCCACGACTTGCACGCAGCCCATTGTGCGAATCCTCGAAGGCAAGACATTGCTCCGGACGCAGATTCATTTCCTTCAACGCCCAATCGTAAATGTCCGGCGCCGGTTTCTTGGCGGGGACGATGTCCCCGGCGGCGATGACCTCGAACCATGACTCGGCATCCTCGGCGAGGCTATGTTTCAGCAGCTCCGTCACGTTCTGCGGTGTCGTGGTCGTAACTACAGCCAACCTCACCCCCGCTTGGCGTGCCTCATCCAGCAAACGGCGAACACCTGGACGCACGGGAATCGCCCCCCCGGCAAGCATTGCGGTGTAATGCCGCGTCTTGGCCTGATGCAGCTGAGCCACCAGCGCATCAAAACTCGCAGGCTTCACATAATCAGTCAGAAAGTGCTCCACAAAGTAGTGAATGCGCTCTTTGCCCCCGGTCACTGCCAGCAGCTTGCCGTAGAGCTCGGCATCCCAGCTCCAATCGAGGCCGAACTCTTCGAAAGCCCGGTTAAAAGCCGGCCGATGACCGTCGCGCTCGGTATCCGCCAACGTACCGTCCACGTCGAACAATAATGCTTCTAGTGCCATATGATGTCCATTTCCACTCAAACAAAAGGCGGCCGGAGCCGCCTTTGAGGTCGATTGAAATACCTTACTTGACGATAGCCGCCAGTTCGCCCTTCTTGTAGCGCTCCGCCATCCTGTCGCAGGACAGTGCCTTGATCCTGCTGGCCTGCCCGGCAGAGCCGAAGGCTTCGAAGCGGGCACGGCAGATGTCCGCCATCGCCTTGGTCGACACCAGCAGGAACTTGCGCGGGTCGAAGTCCTTGACGTTGTTTTGGTCGTACAGGTACTGACGTACCGCGCCGGTGGAGGCGAGACGCAGGTCGGTGTCGATGTTGACCTTGCGTACGCCGTGCTTGATGCCTTCGACGATCTCTTCCACCGGCACGCCGTAGGTCTCGGGGATCGCGCCGCCGTGAGCGTTGATGATCCTGAGCCATTCCTGCGGCACGGAAGAGGAGCCGTGCATCACCAGATGGGTGTTGGGGATGCGGGCGTGGATTTCCTTGATGCGGCCGATGGCGAGGGTATCCCCTGTCGGCGGACGGCTGAACTTGTAGGCGCCGTGCGAGGTGCCGATGGCGATGGCCAGGGCATCGACGCCGGTCTTCTTGACGAAGTCGGCGGCTTCTTCGGGGTCGGTGAGGAGGGCCGAGTGATCCAGCACGCCTTCGGCGCCGTGGCCGTCCTCTTCCCCGGCCATGCCGGTCTCGAGGGAGCCGAGACAACCGAGTTCGCCTTCGACCGAGACGCCGACGGCGTGGGCCATGTCGACCACACGCTTGGTGACTTCGACGTTGTACTCATAGGAAGCGGGGGTCTTCATGTCTTCCTTGAGGGAGCCGTCCATCATCACGCTGGAGAAGCCGGAGCGGATGGCCTGGATGCAGACGGCCGGGGACGCTCCGTGATCCTGGTGCATCACCAGCGGGATATGGGGGTAGGCTTCGACCGCGGCTGCGATCATGTGGCGCAGGAAGGCTTCGCCGGCATACTTTCTTGCACCGGCCGAGCCTTGCAGGATGACCGGGCTGTCCACGGCATCGGCGGCCTGCATGATGGCGTGAATCTGTTCCATGTTGTTGACGTTGAACGCCGGCAGGCCGTAGCCGTTTTCGGCAGCGTGGTCGAGTAGTTGACGCAGGGATACCAAAGCCATGTTTCTCTCCTCAAATTTCCAGGCATCCGGAGAAATCGACACCCGTTTTTATTTAGGTCGCGCGCTATAGGAAGCTGAACAACGACGATTTGAATTTGTAGTTGCGGATCACGGTTGCTTCCAGTTGACTCTCGTCCGCCTGGAGGTGGTAGCTCGACAGAACCTTGACCTCATTCTTCGAGCCCAGGATCACCGGCACGCGCTGGTGCAGCGCCTCGGGCCTGATGTCCAGGATGCGGCTGCGTCCGGTCGAACTCGCTCCCCCCGCCTGCTCCACGATGAAGCTCATCGGGTTGGCTTCATACAAGAGGCGTAGCTTGCCGCCCTTATCCATCAGCTTGGTGTCCAGTGGATACATGAACAAACCGCCGCGGATCAGGATGCGGTGGACTTCGGCTACCATCGAGGCTACCCAGCGCATGTTGAAGTCGCGGCCTCTAGGACCTTCCTTGCCTTGCAGGCATTCCTC
>DATHWE010000149.1:0-5803 GCA_035460905.1 Methylophilaceae bacterium
AGCGTTGAAAAGTTCAGCGCCTGGATTCCAGTTCTTCCCATCTCAACATTACCTGTTCCAGTTCCATTTCGAGTCCTGCGAGACGCGTTTGCAACACTTTTGCGCGTTGCGGATCTGTGCGGTAGATATCGGGGTCGGCCAATTCGGCATTGAGAGCGTTCTGCTCGGTTTCCAGCGTTTCGATTTTTCCGGGCAGGGCCGCCAGTTCGTGGGTTTCCTTGAAGCTCAGTTTTGTCTGTGCCGGCTTTGGGGACGCTGCCGGTTTAGTCTGTGGCGCGGCTTTGGGCTTTTCGACCACCGCTTCGGCGGCGCGCTGTTCGGAAAAGCGGCGCCAGTCGTCATAGCCGCCGCCGAATTCGGTCAATTGCCCGTTGCCTTCGAACGCGATCACCTGGGTCACGGTGTTTTCCAGGAAGGCGCGGTCGTGGCTGACCAGGAACAGCGTGCCGCCGAAGTCCTGCAGCAACTCTTCCAGCAATTCCAGCGTGTCGATGTCGAGGTCGTTGGTCGGTTCGTCCAGCACCAGTACGTTGGCCGGGCGCGCGAACAGGCGCGCCAGCAGCAAGCGGTTGCGTTCGCCGCCGGAGAGCGACTTCACCGGCGCGCGGGAACGCTGTGGCGGGAAGAGGAAGTCTTCCAGATAACTGATGACGTGCTTGCGCTCGTTGCCGATCTCGACGAAATCCGAACCCGGGCTGATGGTGTCGGCCAGCGTCGCCTCTTCGTTCAGCTGCTCGCGCATCTGGTCGAAATAGGCGATGTTGAGGTTGGTGCCGCGCTTGATCTCGCCGCTGTCCGCTTCCAGTTCGCCCAGGATCAGTTTCAGCAGCGTGGATTTGCCCGCGCCGTTGGGGCCGAGCAGGCCGATGCGGTCGCCGCGCAAAATGCGCGTGGAAAAGTCCTGAATGATCACGCGCTCGCCGAAGGATTTGTGGACGTGCGTCAATTCCGCCACCAGCTTGCCGGAGCGTTCGCCGGCATCCAGCGCCAGCCTGACGTTGCCCTGGCGTTCGCGGCGCGCGGCGCGTTCCAGACGCAGTCGTTCCAGCCGGCGTACGCGGCCTTCATTGCGGGTGCGGCGGGCCTTGATGCCCTGGCGTATCCAGACTTCTTCTTGCGCCAGCACCTTGTCGAATTTGGCAGCATGCGTGGCTTCGACTTCCAGCAACTCGGCCTTTTTGATCTGGTAGGCGCTGAAATTGCCCTTGAACTCGGTCAGGTGGCCGCGATCCAGTTCGACGATGCGCGTCGCGAGGCGATCCAGAAAACGCCGGTCGTGGGTGATGAACAGCAGCGCGCCCTTGAAATCCAGCAGCATGTCTTCCAGCCATTCGATGGCTTCGAGATCGAGATGGTTGGTCGGTTCGTCCATCAGCAGGATTTCCGGCGCGGCCACCAGCGCGCGGGCCAGCGCGACGCGTTTGCGCCAACCGCCGGAGAGCGTGGATACCGGGGTATCGGCCGGCAGGCTGAGGCGCGACAGCACGGTCTCGACGCGCGCCTGTACTTGCCAGCCGTCCTGCGCTTCCAGCTCGTGCTGCAGATGCTGCATGCGGTCCAGCAGCGCGGTGGTGTCCGCGTCCGGTTCGCCCATCGCGTGCGAAACTTCGTGGTAATCGATCAGTATCTGGCTGAGGTTGCCCAATCCTTCGGAAACCGCTTCAAACACGGTGTGCGCGGGATCCAGCGGCGGTTCTTGCGGCACATAAGCGAGGCGGACGCCGGGCGCACGCCAGATAGTGCCGTCGTCCAGTTTGGATTCGCCTGCGATGACCTTGAGCAGGCTGGATTTGCCGGTGCCATTGCGGCCGATCAGCCCGACGCGTTCGCCCGGGTCGAGCAGAAAATCGGCGTGGTCGAGCAGGGGAGTGAGGCCGTAAGCCAGGCTGGCATTTTCGAGTGTGATGTAAGGCATGGCGGCATTTTACCAGCCGTCAGCGGGGTTGCTTGCGGAATTCGGCCAGGATTTGTCGGCAGGATGAAGGGGCGTCGTCGGTACTGCCGGGGTCGACGAAAGGCAGCAGCGCCGCCAGCGGATTGACAAAGGCCAGCACGATGCCGCCGGCGACCCGTGCGGCAATCGGGCCGCTTTCCGGACGGATGCTGGGGTCGACGAAGGTGCCGCGGATGTGCAGCGGCGAGCGTAGCGTGAACGGCGAGACGTTTCTGGGCTTGGCGACGAGGCGGAGATTGAGTTCTTCTCGGCCCAGGTCGGCGCTGCCGTCGATCAGTATCAGGGTCACATTGGTATCGATCAATGCCGCCTGCGGTCTGACGATGCCGTTTTTCGTATCGAAGTCCATGACCGCGCATTGCATCTTGAGCGGCTCGTCCTGGGTCAGCTTGATGCCGAGACTTTGGGCGACGTCGAGTCCCAGCAGCTCGATCAGCAAATGCGAAATGGTGCCCTTGCGGACGTACATGAGGATATCGCCATCGAGCGAGGAGAGCAGTTCGCGCGTCGAGTTGCCGGTGCCTTGCAGCGCGGTTCTGCCGTTCAGCATGCCGGTCATGTAAGCCGGCGGAACCTTGCTGGCGCCTTCCCGCTTCGCCTCCCGTTTGCGCTCCTGGGAAACCTTGAGCCATTTTTCGAGGTTGATGTCCTTCCACTGCAAGTCGATGCGCCATATGGGCGGCTTGCGGGTAGGATTCTGCGGATCCTGGTGGGCGTCGATGGAAATCACGCCTGACAGCGAGCCTTTCGCCGTGCTGGCGGCGATTTTAGCCAGCGCGAGCTTGCCCTTGTCCATCGTCAGGTCGGCGTTGAATGGCCGGATCGGCTCGGCGAAGGCGGGGCCGAGATCGACATGGTCCAGCCTGACGACGATATCGGCGTCCATCTTGTTGAGCGAGGGCAGGTCGAGCGGCCGATCCGCGAACAGTTTGCCTCTGCGCGGCTTGACTACGGTGCCGTCGTCGCGGCGCGTGCCGAACGCCGGGAAAAGATCGACGATATACAGGCGCTCGCCGTTCAACTCGCCGCTGAGGGATGGCGTTTCCGGCCGCGGATCATAGCGGAAGCGCCCGGAAAGATCGCTTTTGCCGATATGGGCGGCATGGGCGTCGATGTTCCAGATTTCGCCGGTCTTCTTGACCCGGCCGCGCACCGAGAACTTGTCGGTGACCGGCAGCACGCTGTAAGTGAAATTGCCGAGCACGCTGAGAGAAGGGCCCTCTACCACGAATTTGCCGTCGATATTTTGCCGGCCCAGCAAATCCGACACCGTGCCGTCGAAATCTAGATGCATGCCCGCATAGTCGGCCGAGCCCTTGGAACGGATCGGCGGTGCCCTGTCATCACGGGTAGCGACTGGCAGGAAGCCGTTCGTCGCCAGCACCGCCTTCAGCGGTTTATGCCGATAGTTGCCGGTGGCGCGGATATACGACGCGTTATTGGCGCTGGCGCTGCTCTCGTTGGTGCCGAAGTCGAGCTTGAGATCGACTTCGCGGATGGCGTCGACCACTTCAGCGTAACCGCGTGTCGCGATCAGGTGCTCGATCTCGGGAAAGGGCTTGCGCGGCTGGTTGGGGTCGCGCTGGAAATGCCAGGTGGCGTCTCCATCGGCGTGCCGGACCAGGCGCGCATCGATGCCGGTGACTTCCAGCGATTTGACGCGCAGCAAGTCTTGGCGCTTCAAGCGGTAGAGGTCGGTGTAGCGGAGCTCGAGCGCGGCATTGTTGGTGCTGACCAGATGCGGCGCGTCGAAGCCCGGCGGCGCGGAAATCCAAAAGCCGCCAAGCTTGAGCCGGAGGCTGCTGCCGATCAGCCGCAGTTGGAACGGCTCGGAAATGCGTACCGTACGGTGTAATTGTGCGCTGGCGAAGCGTTCGAACGGCTGGCGCAGGAAAGGCCAGCCCAACAGTTCGCCCACGGCGATGGCTGCGATCAGGAGCAGCACCGCAGCGAGCGTTGCACGCAGGAAAATGGATTTTCCGCGTTTTCCGGACTCATTTGGCGAGGACATGAGGATTTTTCAGCACCCATGACGGAGTCTCATCATGGAAGGAGTGTCAACGCAGGGACAAAGTTCCTGCTGAAGGTCGACCGTTAAGCTGAAAGTGGCCGGACGGGCGTCACCCCTTGCCGAGCATCGCGCGGATCTGCGCCATGCGTTCCTTGCCGTGTTCCTTGCTCGCCGCCGGATCCGCGCCCGGCATGCCGGAATGGCGCACGTCGTCGGTGGGTAGTTCGGCGATGAAGCGGCTGGGCTCGCAGGCTTCGGTCTCGCCGGCGCGTTTGCGCTTCTTGCACCAGGAAATATGCAGCGAGCGCTCGGCGCGGGTAATACCGACGTACATCAGGCGGCGTTCTTCCTCGATCTTGCCGTTGTCCACCGATTCGCGGTGGGGAAGGATGCCTTCTTCCACGCCAATCAGGAATACGTGGCCGAATTCCAGTCCCTTGGAGGCGTGCAGCGTGGACAGCTTGACCGCGTCCGGTTCGCCTTCCTCGCGCCCTTCCAGCATGCTCATCAACGCGACCATCTGCGTCAGCTGCAGCAGGTTGCGCTCGTCGGCGTCGCCTTTCTTCGTCAGCCAGCCGACAAAGTCCATCACGTTCTTCCACTTGGTTTCGGCGGCGCGCGGTTCCTCGCTGTCGTAGAGGTGCATTTCGTACTGGATTGCGGTGAGCAGGTCGGTCAGCACTTCGCCTGCCGGATCCTTGGTGGAGCGCTCCTGCATACGATTGATGAAGTTGCAGAAGGTGAGCAGGTCATCCAGCTGCTTGGCGCCGATCAATTGCTGGAAACCGCCTTCGAACGCCGCCTCGAACAACGAAACGTGCTTTTGCGCAGCATATTCGCCGAGGCGCTCCAACGTGGTGTTGCCGATGCCTTTTTTCGGCGTGGTCGCGGCGCGGATGAAGGCCGGGTCGTCATCCTCGTTGGCGATCAGGCGCAGGTAGCCGACCAGATCCTTGATTTCCGCCTTGTCGAAGAACGACTGCCCGCCGGACACGGTATAAGGCACTTTCTGGCTGCGCAAGTGCTCCTCCAGCAGCCGCGCCTGATGGTTGCCGCGATAGAGGATGGCGTAGTCGGCGAATTTGGTGCGGTGCTCGAACTTGTGCGCCATCAGCTTCATCACCACGGATTCGGCTTCGTGCTCGTCGTCGCGCATCGCGGCCACCTGGATCATGTCGCCGGTACCGTGCTCGCTCCATAGCTTTTTCTCGAACAGCTTGGGGTTGTTGGCGATCACCTGGTTGGCGGCGCGCAGGATGCGTACGGTGGAGCGGTAGTTCTGCTCCAGCTTGATGACCTTCAGTTTGGGGAAGTCCTCGGTCAACTGGCGCAGGTTTTCCACGTCCGCGCCGCGCCAGCCATAGATCGCCTGGTCGTCGTCGCCCACCGCAGTGAAGCGGCCTTCCACGCCGGTGAGCAGTTTCACCAGCTTGTACTGGCAGGCGTTGGTGTCCTGGTATTCGTCGACCAGTAGGTATTTCAGCTTGTGCTGCCACTTGTTCAGCGTATCCGCGTGCTGCTCGAACAGTTCCACCGGCAGGCGGATCAGGTCGTCGAAGTCCACCGCCTGATAAGCCTTGAGCGTCTGCTGGTAAAGCTGGTAAACCTTGGCCGCGGCGTGCGTGTCTTCCTCGTCAGCTTGCACCTTGGCCTGGTCGGGCGTGACGAAGGCGTTCTTCCAGTTGGAAATCTGCGATTGCGTGCGGCGCAGAAGCTGCTTGTCGGTGGTTGCCAGCACATCGGCCAGAATCTTGAAACTGTCCGAAGAATCCAGAATGGAAAATTGCGGTTTGTAACCCAGCAGCGTCGCTTCCTGACGCAGCATTTGCAGTCCCAGG